>JAAXUL010001118.1 GCA_013336035.1 Chloroflexales bacterium | reverse complement strand
GCCACTCCCGGGCCTCCACCTCCTGGCGGCCCCGCCACACGCGGAACGCGCCCAGGGTGCGCACCCGCAGCTGGTAGCCCGGGTGGTGCGTGGTCTGGCTGAGGCCCAGCCCGGCCAGCAGGCGCCCCGCGTACTCGGCGTGGGCCGGGCGGCCCCTGGCCTCGATCAGCAGGGGCGCGACGCGGCGCGGGTCAGGCGGGCCAAGCAGGGTCGGCCCAGCAAAGAGGTAGTCATAGCCGTGGGCCGCGCACAGGCCGAGGGCATCATCGAGGCATGCGGCGGCGCGGGCCGGCTGGCGCAGCTCGGCGTGAGCCAGGGCCAGCCACAGGCGCGTCGCGGCCCGCCCGAAGCTGTCGCTACAGGCCCGGAAGCTGAGCAGCACCCGCTCGAGCTGCCCCAGACCATCGTCGAGCCGCCCGGCCAGGACCAGGCTCGCGCCCAGGCTCAGCTCGATCAGAGTCGCGATCCACTGGTCGCCGGCCCACTGGGCGATCTCGACGCCCTCGCGGGCGGCCTGGGCGGCGGCCTCAAGGTCGCCGGCGTAGCCGTAGGCGCGCGACAGGCCCCACATAGCCTCGGCGCGGATACGGCGCACGGACAGGCGGTCGCCCAGGGTGATCGCCCGCTGGTAGCAGCGGATGGCCTCGTCGCGCGCGGCCGTCGTATCGCCGCACGAGCCGGCGGCGCGCACCTGCAGGGCGTGGCCGCGACGCGTGTGGGCCACTGCGGTGATGAAAGGCGAGCCCAGGCGCTCGCCGATCGCCAGCCCCTCGTCGGCCAGGGCGGCGGCCCGCTCGACCTCGCCGCGGAAGCTGTGGATGAGCGAGAGCACCAGGACTGTCTCGCGGTGGCCGCGCGGCGCGCCGGGCTGGCCCCGCTCGGCCGCCCGGCGCTCTTCGGCCGCCCAGGCCTCGAGGGTCGCCCGGGCCTCGTCGAGCCGGCCCGTGCGCAGCTTGACCCGCACGCTCAGCAGATCCTCGGTGGGGCCCTCCTCGCGCAGGGCCCGGGCCTCGGCCCGCAGCGCCTCGGCCTCGGCGGGCTTGCCCATATTGAGCTTATTCTCGGCCAGCAGATCGAGCAAGCGGGCGCGGGCGGCCCGGTCCTCTACACCATCGCTGAGCGCCAGGGCCTCCTGGAGCAGGCTCTCGGCCTGGGCGGGGCGCACCTGGTCGAGGTAGACCAGGGCCTTGCCGCGCAGGGCCCGCCCCACGCCGGCGTGGTCGCCGCGGGCCCGGGCGGCGGCCTCGGCCTGCGCGTACCACAGCAGGGCCTCGTCGAAGCGCGAGCGCAGACGGTAGAGGTCGCCGAGCAGCGTGTGGAGGCGCGGGCGGGCGGCCACGATATCGTGCGGCAGGGCGTCGATCCAGCCGGCCAGGGTGTCCAGGTGCCCGGCGAGCAGGGCGGCCTCGCCGCCGCGCTCGATCGCCCCGGCGGCCTCGGCGTGGGCGCCCGCGGCGAGCCAGTGGTAGACGGCCTCCTCATCGTCGCCCCGCCCGGAGAAGAACTCGGCGGCGCGATGATGACCCTTCTTCATGTCGCCGCCCTCGCCCTGCTGGCGCAGGAACTCGTGGAAGACGTGGTGGTAGCGGTAGTGGCGCTCGCCCAGCTCGACCACGAACAGGTCGCGGTCGCGCAGCTGCCGCAGCAGCTCCTCGCTGTCGCCGGCGCGGCGCACCGCGTCGCAGGTGGCCGGGGTCAGCTCGCGCAGCACCGCCGTCTCGCGCAGAAAGGCGGCCACGGCGGGTGGCTGGTGGCCCAGCACATCGCTGGCCAGGTAGTCGAACAGGGCACCAAGCGAGTCGGCCCGGCCCGCGAGCAGATCGGCCACGCCGCGCGATGGGGCGCCGCGCAGGCCCTGCCAGACGAGCTGCAGGGCGATCGGCCAGCCCTCGGTGTGAAAGGCCAGGGCGGCCAGATCACTCTCGTCAAGGGCCACGCCGTAGACCTCGCGGAAGAGCGCGCCGATCTCGGGCTCGCTGAAGGCCAGGGCCTCGCGGCTCAGCTCGAGCACCTCGCCGCGGGCGCGCCAGCGCACCAGCTCGCTGCCGGGCAGCGGGTAGCGCATAGCCAGGACGACATGCAGGTCGGGCGGGGCGTAGGTGATCAGCCGCTCGGTCAGGGCCTTGACCTCGGGCGAGGCGGCGACGAAGTGGTAGTCGTCGAGCACCAGGAGCGTGGGCGCGGTGACCGCGCCATCGAGGGCGCCCAGCAGCGCATCGAGGGCGAAGGTCCAACCCAGGCCCTCGGGCGCACCCTCGGCCAAGGCCGCCGCCGGGGCGTCCGAGAGGCCAGAGAGGCCGACGGCGCACGCGGCGATCAGGTAGGCGAGGAAGATCTGGGGGTCGCCGTCGCCCGCGCCGACGCTGTACCAGCACAGGGGTGCCCCGGCCTCGCCAAGAGCGCTGAGGGCCGTGGTCTTGCCGTAGCCTGTGCCCGCCTGGATGATCGTGGCCCTGTAGTCGAGGGCCTCGCGCACGCGCCCATCGAGCCCCGGCCGGCGCAGGAGGCGCCGGTGGGGCCGCGGCGGCGTCACTTTGGCGGTCAGCAAGGTTGTTCGGCCCATGGGCGTCCTACGTCGTCGGAGGGCGGATCGGGGATAGTGGGTCACCACGATCATTTCGCCAGATCGCGGCGTTGGTGAAGTCGGCATCTCCGGGCGCTTCGGCAACCGGATTTTGAATCTTGCCGAGCGGTATGACCCGTGGCGGTCCGGCGACCTGAACGGTTTCCAGCGTCCGGGTGTTGCTGGAGCGCGCATTGTTCTGGGCCTTGCCCTTCCCTTTTGCACCGGGTCGGCCGGCCGCGGTGTCGTCCCCGTGTGTCTGGGAGGAGGATTTGCTGGAGTTGCTGCTGTCCTTGGTTGTGCGTCTTTCCATAAACACGGCCATCAGCAGCTCGAACAGCATCAGCATGGCCTGGAACAA
>JAAXUL010001117.1 GCA_013336035.1 Chloroflexales bacterium | reverse complement strand
GATCTTGCCAGCTCCCGCTTCACCTACGTGAGCCCCTCGGTCGAGCGCCTGCGCGGCTATACCGTCGAGGAGGTGCTGGCGCAGCCGACCGAGGCGGCCCTGACCCCTGAGTCGAACCAGGTCATCGCCAGCCAGCTCGGCCCCCGCATTGCCGCCTTCCTGGCGGGCGACGAGTCCGCGCGCAGTCTGACGACCGAGGTGGACCAGCCGCGCAAGGGTGGCTCGATCGTGCCAACCGAGGTGGTAACCACCTTGCTCACCGACGCCGAGGGGCGGGTCACCGCGGTCCTGGGTGTCTCGCGCGACATCACGGCGCGCAAGCAGGCCGAGCTGGCCCTGCGCCAGCTCAACGAGACGCTTGAGCAGCGCGTGGCCGCGCGCACCGCCGAACTGGCCCGGGCGAACGACGAGCTCGTGCGTGCCGTTCGGCTGAAGGACGAGTTCCTCGCGACGATGAGCCACGAGCTGCGCACCCCGCTCAACATCATCCTGAGCCGTCTCGAGCTGCTCCTTGAGGAGTTCGACGGGCCGCTCACCCCTCGGCAGATCGCATCCCTGCACCGGATTGAGGCCAGCGGGCGCCATCTCCTGGCGCTGATCGAGGACATCCTGAACTTCTCCTCGCTGGAGGCGGGCACACTCCCGCTCAACCTCACCGCCGTTGATGTGGCCCTCGTCTGCCGGCATAGTCGGCAGCAGGTGGCGGTAAGCGTCACGCAGAAGCGGCTCACCCTGACCACCACCCTCGACGCCCATGTGACGACCGTGCGGGCCGACGAGCGCCGGCTGACCCAGATTCTGGTCAACCTGTTATCCAACGCGGTGAAGTTCACGCCGGAAGGGGGCGCGATCGGCCTGGAGGTGCGTGGCGATGCGGCGCGACAGCGCGTGACCTTCACGGTCTGGGACACCGGCATCGGGATCGCGCCCGAGGATCAGCGTCGGCTGTTCCAGCCCTTCGTCCAGCTGGACGCGGGGCTCAATCGGCAGTACGAGGGCACCGGTATGGGCCTGGCCCTGGTGCGGCGGCTGACGGAGGCGCACCAGGGCAGCGTCAGCGTGGAGAGCACACCCGGCCAGGGCAGCCGCTTCAGCGTGAGCCTGCCCTGGTCGGCTACCAGGGACGCCGCTGAGTAGCGCCAGGCCGTTCCTGACGACCACCCGGTCCAGGGGTGTTGAGCAGCGCACCGCGCAGCCCCACTCGTGGGGCTCCGGTTGGTGTCTTGCCAGCGGCGCAGCGCCACCCGAATCTTCCGGCGAGTCGTCGACGATGAGCACCTGGAGCGTGGGCGGCTTCATAGAGCGTCCCTTCGGCGGGCGTCAGCAGTAGCATCCGGCGGCACCATAGTGAGTCCAGGCTGGCCGGTGAGCGAGCCTGGTTCGCGCTCGGGGCTCACATGTGGCCCTAATCGCTCACCTCGCGCTCGTCGGCGCGCCCCATCCGGCGTTGCCGGTGGCGCTCAATCGTCTCCAGCAACGTCCGCAGCTGGACGGGCTTGGGCAGATAGTCGTCGGCCCCGGCTGCCAGACAGCGCTCGCGGTCCCCGGCCATGGCCAGGGCGGTCAGGGCGATGATCGGCACCCTCTCCAGACCGGCCTCCCGGAGCCGGTGAGTCGCCTCAAGCCCATCCATGACCGGCATCTGGATGTCCATCAGGATGGCATCCGGGCGCTGCGCCTCGACCTCAGCCACGGCTTCGATGCCGTTGCGCGCGACCGTGACCTCGTAGCCATGCGCGCTCAGATAGTCACGCAACACCCGGATGTTCTCCTCGCTGTCCTCAGCCAGCAAGATGCGCGGCGGTGCAGCCGCGCCGGGGGTCTGCGCTGGGGGTTGATCAAGCGCGGTCAAGTGGCTTGCTGGTGCAGCCGCAAGGAGTGGTTCCCCGCCATCTGTACGGGGCACCACCCAGGGGAGCGTGATCTGGAACCGGCTCCCCTGGCCGGGCTGGCTCTCCAGAGCCACGCTCCCGCCGTGCAGCTCAGCGAGCCGCAGTACGAGCGCCAGGCCCAGGCCGGTGCCCTCGTACTGGCGGTTCAGCGCGCTGTCGAGCTGCACAAACGGCTGGAACAGCTGCGCCTGGTCCTCGGCGCTGATCCCGATCCCCGTATCCGAGACCGTGAACGTCACCGTCTGCGCCTCGGGATCGCCGCGCACCTCGAGCCCGACCGTGCCTCCTGCGGGGGTGAACTTGACCGCATTGGAGAGCAGATTGACCAGGATCTGCTTCAGCCGGCGCTCGTCGGCCACGATCACCTCGACCTGGGGGTCATAGGCCGTCGTGAGCTTGAGCTGCTTCTTGTAGGCGGACTGGACGACCATCTGCACGGCCGCTTGTCCTACCAGAGCGATTTCGATACCTGTCCGCTCGATGGTGAGGGTCCCCACCTCAACCTTGGAGAGGTCCAGGATGTCGGTGATCATCGCCAGCAGGTGCTGGCCGCTGGTCGTGATACTCCGGACGGTGTCCAGCTGCTTTGGGCTCAGCGGGCCGTGGATCTGCTCGCTCAGCACCTCCGCAAATCCGAGGATGGCGCCAAGCGGCGTGCGCAGCTCGTGGGACATATTGGCCAGAAACTCGTCCTTGAGCCGGGCCGCCCGCGCCAGCTCGGCATTGGCCCGCCGCAGGTCAGCGGTGCGCTCGGCAACGCGTAGGGCCAGCAGGGTGCGCTCCTTGCTCAGGTCCTGGGTGGCGCGCTCGAGCTGATCGCGCAGGCGCTGGCGCTCGATCGCGTAGCGCAGGGCCCGCACCAGGCTGTCGCCCTCGACCTGGCTCTTGACGATGTAGTCCTGGGCCCCGGCTTGCAGGGCCTGGAGCGCCACGGTCTCATCGGCAAGCCCGGTCAGCACGACGACCGGCACCGCGGGGGCCGCCGTGTGGACGCTGGTGAAGGTGCTCAGGCCCTGGCTATCCGGCAGCGAC
>JAAXUL010000340.1:6165-7916 GCA_013336035.1 Chloroflexales bacterium | reverse complement strand
CCAGCGCCAGGGCCTCGTCGTCAGGGTGCGCCAGCACACAAAGCAAGCGCAGCGGTGCTCCCGCCGGGCGCGTTGGAAATGCGATTGCCACGAGCAAGCCTTTCTGGTTCGGTTGCGCGGCCGTGCGCCGCGCCGCCCCACCGTACTGGCGGGCCATTCCCCGCCTGTTCCCCCTACATTCCCAGCGCAGTCCTCGGGCACAGGGCGGATGGTCAGCGACGCGCTGTAGCGCGTATACTGATCCCGCACGGGCAGCATATCGCAGCAGGATCGCTAGGTCTGCTCCTGCCTCACCGCAAGGACAACCAGATGCTGCGGATCTTTCTCTTCGGCACGCCGCGCCTGGAGCGCGACGGACTGGCGCTGCCCGTCCGCCGCAGCAAGGGGCTGGGCTTGCTGGCCTACCTGGCGATCACGGGGCAGCCCCAGAGCCGCGACGCCCTGCTCACCCTGCTCTGGCCCGAGTTCAGCGACGCCGACGCCCGCAACAACCTGCGCCGCGAGCTTTCGCTGCTGCGCGCCGCCCTGGGAGAGACGGTGCTCCTTGCCGACCGGCGCCAGATCGCCTGGGGCGCCGACCCGTCGTGCTGGGTCGATGTGCTCGCCTTCGGCGAGCAGCTGGCCCTGGCCCGCCAGCACCGCCACGACGCGGGCCTGTGCGACGTCTGTGCGGGCTGGCTCCAGACGGCGGTCGCCCTCGCGGGCGACGCGTTCCTCGCGGGCTACGGCCTATCCGACAGCGTGGTCTTCGAGGAGTGGCAGCTCTTCCAGCGCGAGGAGCTGCGCCAGCAGCTTGGGGCCGCCCTGGAGGCTCTGGTGGACTGGCACGCCGGCCGCGCTGAGCTTCATGCGGCGCTCACCCTTGCGCGCCGCTGGCAGGCTCTCGACCCGCTGCACGAACCGGCTCGCCGGGCGCTCATGCAGCTCTACGCCCGCGCCGGCCAGATCGCCAGCGCCGTGCGCCAGTACGAGGCGGGCGCGCAGCTGCTCGCCGAGGAGCTGGGGACGACGCCCGAGCCGGCGACCACCGCGCTGCTCGCGGCGATCCAGGCCCGCCAGATCGCGTCGCCAGAACGCACACCGGTGCAGCCGTATGCGGAGGAGACGCGTCTGGACGATAGGGACGCGCCAGTGGAGGTTGAGGAGGCGCCGCTCACCAGCTTCGTCGGGCGCGCACGCGAGCTCGCCGCCCTGGAGGGCCAGGAAGAGGCGCCGCTCACCAGCTTCGTCGGGCGCGCACGCGAGCTCGCCGCCCTGGAGGGCCAGCTGGCCGACCCTGCCTGCCGCCTGATCAACCTGGTCGGGCCGGGCGGAATGGGCAAGACTCGCCTGGTGGTTGAGGCGGCTGCCCGCAGCGCTCACCGCTTCGCCGACGGCGCGGCCATCGTGCTGCTCGCTAGCGTCTCCGCACCGGCCCAGCTGCCGGTCGCCATCGCCGACACTCTCCAGCTCCAGCTCACCGGTGCCGGTGATGGGTGGGCCGAGCTGGCAGCCCTGCTGCGCGACCGCGAGTTGCTGCTGGTTCTGGACAATTTGGAGCGGCTGCTGGACGCGGCGCCCCAGCTCGCCGGCCTGCTCCGCGCTGCACCAAGGCTAAAGCTGCTCGCCACCGCACGGGCGGCGCTCAAGCTGCGCGAGGAGTGGGTCTTCCCGGTTGCGGGCCTGGCGCTGGCTGACGAGGTCGCGCCGGACTCAGCCGACGCGGTGCAGCTCTTCGCGGCGCGGGCGCGTCAGGCCTGCCCCGACTTCGA
>JAAXUL010000340.1:0-6155 GCA_013336035.1 Chloroflexales bacterium | reverse complement strand
GCCGAGGTTTGCCGCCTGGTCGACGGCATGCCCCTGGCGATCGAGCTCGCGGCGGCCTGGAGCGCGACCCTCACCTGCGCCGCAATCGCCGCCGAGATCGCCGGCGGCCTGGCCCTCCTCGAGACGGACCTGCGCAACGTGCCGGAGCGCCAGCGCAGCGTGCAGGCTATCTTCGACCAGTCCTGGGCCCGGCTTGTGCCGCAGGACCAGCGGGTCCTCGCGCGGCTCTCGCTGTTCGACGGCAGCTTCACGCGCGAAGGGGCGCGCGAGGTGGCCGGCGCCGAGACGCCGGCCCTGGCCCGCCTGCTCGAGCATGGGCTCCTCGGTCGCGCGGGCGAGCAACGCTACCGTCTGCACCCCCTGGTGCGCAGCTATGCGACGCAGCGGCTGCAGGCGACAGCTAATGAGACCGCGCGCGCGCGGGCGGCATACGGGCGCTTCTACGCACGCCTGCTCTGCGCCGAGTATCGGCGGCAGATCGCTGGGGCAGAGCGGGCTAGCGTTACCGCCCTCGGCGCCGAGCGCGAGAACCTGCGTAGTGCGCTACCGCTTCTCCTGGAGCAGACGGACGACGAAGCTCTGCGCGAGGTCGTCATCGCGCTGCTCACCCTCTACTTCATCCGCGGTCCATACCGCGAGGGCGTGGCGCTGCTCCAGCAGATCGAGGCGCACGCTCGGCGCTTGCCGTCGATACGCGCCGCCCGCCTTCTCCTGGCCGATGCGCTCAACGCCCTGGGCATGTTCGCGGTGCGCGAGGGTGGGACGGCCCTGGCGCAGGCACACTTTGCCGAGAGCGTGGCGATCTACGCCGAGCTGGGCGCCGTGCCGCTGCCAGGTGACGCGACCGACCCGGAGATCGGCCTGGGGCTGGTGGCGCTAATCCAGGGCGACTACCGGGCAGCGGCCCGCCACGCCGAGCGCGTGCGCGCCCGTAGCGAGGCCCACGGCCTCTCTGCTAACCTCGCCCACGCCTGGTATCAGCTCGCCGAGGCCGCCGAGGCCCAGGGGCTGCTCCCGGTTGCCCACGCCGCGGCAACGCGGGCCTTCAGCGTGGCCTGCGAGGCGGGCAGCGAGTGGTTCAGTGCCTACATCCATAACCAACTCGGCCGGATCGCCCTGGCGCGCGGGCGCCACGACGAGGCCGAGGCCCAGTTTCGCGCCAGCTACGCCAGCCGCGACACCTTCGGCGACCGCGAGGGGATGGCCGCGGCGCTGCTCGGCCGGGGCGACGCGCTCGCCCAGCGCGGCGACCTCCACGGGGCCGAGGGCTGCTACGGCGAGAGCCTGGCCCTGCTGCGGCAGGTGGGCGATCAGGGCGGCAGCGCCCACGCCTTGATCGGCCTGGGCGCCGTTGCGGGCGCACGGGGCGAGCTGGAGCACGCCTGGGCGCAGCTGCAAACCGCCCTGGCGATCGCGCGCAGCCTCACCTACCACCACGTCACCCTGGAGATCCTTACCCACCTGGCCAAGCTGCTGATAAGCGTCGGGCGGTCGGCCGAGGCGGTCACACCCCTCACCCTGGCGCTGCTCCACCCCGCCAGTCGCAGCGCGACCACGGGGCGGGCTCAGGAGCTTCTCGGGCGCGCAGAGGCCCTTCTACCCGCCGAGCCCTTCGCAGCGGCGGTTGCCCAGGGGCGCCGTGCCGAGCTCGACGCGGTCGTGGAAGCGCTGCTCGGGACGGCGGCGCCGGCGGCGCGGGCATAGAAAAGCGTCAGGGCGATCCGCATAGGATCGGCCCTGACGGTTGTCGTGCACACGTGGCGCAACCAGAGCGGTGGTGCGTCTGTGCCCTCACTCGGTCTCGGCAAGCTCCTGCGCATCCATCGGCTCGTTCCCACCACACTGGCCGCGGGTCTTGCCGCGCACCTGGTTGGCAAAGACGGTGGGAGCCGGGTCATTTGCGGCGCAGATCAGATTCTGCCCCACCGTGTTGTTGGCGACCGTGATCGCCTGCTGGTTGTGATGAACCCGCAGCGTGCCGTGCACCGCATTCGTAGCACAGGTCGCCAGGTCGCCGCCGACCATGATCCAGCCGCTGTTGCCGACAACGCTGGCATCGCCCTCCACGGTGGAGCCGCAGAGCTGCACCTGGCCGTTGGTGCCGCGCGCCATTAGCGCACCTCGCACCCGGCTTTCCAGCAGCACGGCCTCGTAGAGATCGTTGAGCCACACGTCGCCCGTCACCGTCGCCCTGGCGAGCTCCGCCCGCACGCCGCCGCGCAGCCTGATGTCGCCCTCGACCGTGCTGTTCAAGAGGTGGAGCAGCTCGAACTGCGCGCCGGTGATGCTGCCCGCGATCCGGCTGTCGTAGGGCGTGAAGCCGGCCCCGTCACGCATGCGCACATCGCCCAGCACCGTGACGTTGTTCAGCTCACAGTGGGAGCGCTCGGGCACCAGCAGGTCGCCCCGAATGACTATGTCGGTGAGCACCGCGTCGCAAAACACGGGCGCCGGGCGGGCGGCGGCGGGCGTGACGATGACGAACGACAGCATGAGCAGGGCGGCGAGGAGGAGCTGCATGGTGATCTTCATGACCGAAATCCTTTCTTCGAGCTACGCCGCAGCCGGCGTGATATTCTGATTGAGCCGGAACAGATTGGCGGGGTCGTACTGGGCCTTGAGGGCGGCGAGCCGGGCGTACTGGGGGCCGAAGGCGTCGCGCATCATCGCCTCGCCCTCCTCCTGAAGTCCGGCGAAGTTCAGGTAGCGGCTGCCGTCGGAGAACGGGGCCAGGGCCGCGATGAGGCCGTGCGCCCAGGTGAGGTTGGCGCCGTCGTCGGCCGGGTCGTCCCAGTTCGCCTCGGCGTTGAGCAGGAAGGCGGAGTCGCGCCCGTAGAAGGCGCTCGCCTCAGGGCTGCCGCGGCGCACCGCCCCGCCGATGTGCCAGAGGTCGGTGGTGCTGTAGGGCGAGGGCTGGGCAAGGGCGTGGGCGGCGATCTGGGCGATCGCCGCATCGTCCAGCCGACTGAGGTTGAGCGACTTCCAGTAGTAGCGCCGGCCTTCGGGGAACTCGTGGTCGAAGGTCTGCTGCACGGCGACGTAGGGCATCACGTCGCTGACGTCGATCAGCGGCGTGCCGAAGTCGCGCAGCGGCTGGAGCAGCTGGCGGCCCTCCTCCGGGTCGCCCACATACAGGGCCGCGAAGGCGGCGAAGGGCCGCCCGTGGATGGCCGCGGGGTAGACCTCAGGCTCGGGCGGGATGACACCGCAGGCCATCAGGGTGCTCACCTCGTCGGGAGCTGCGACGGCGAAGTCGCGGTAGAAGCGAATGGCCTCGGCCATCTTCCCGTCGCTGGCGTCGTGGAAGACGAAGGCGAACATCACCTCAGGGCCGACAGGGTGGAGCCGGAAGTCGAAGCGGGTGACCACGCCGAAGTTGCCGCCGCCACCGCGCAGGCCCCACAGCAGATCGGCATGTTGGTCAGGGCCGACCTCGATCACCTCGCCCGAGGCGAGGACGACCTGGGCGCCGACGAGGTTGTCGCAACTGAGCCCGTGGAGGTTGCGCAGGTAGCCGTAGCCGCCGCCCAGGGTGAGGCCGGCTACGCCGGTGCCGGAGAAGACGCCGCCGGGGGTGGCGAGGCAGTACTCCTGCGTTGCGGCATCCACCTGGCCCCAGGTGGCGCCGCCGCCGACGCGAGCGATGCGGCCCACGGGGTTCACCTCGATCTGATGCATCGGCTCCAGGTCGATCACGAGGCCACCGTCGGTCGTCCCGTGACCGGCGACGTTGTGGCCGCCGCCGCGCACCGCCAGGGGTAGACCCATCTCGCGGGCGAAGGACACGGCCGCAACCACGTCCTCAACACAGGCGGCGCGGACGATCAAGGCCGGGTAGCGGTCGATCATACCGTTCCAGACCCGGTGCGCCTCGTCGTAGCCGTCATCGCCGGGGCGGAGCAGGGCGCCGCGTAGCTGCTGGGCCAGGGGCAGGAGGACAGAGGGAGGCAGGGCCGGCGCGCGAGTGCTCAAAGCCGTCATGGGGTTGCTCCTTTTGGTTCCAGGTACTTCTACAGAACACTCTGGCACAGTACGGAGCGAACGTTCCCTAAAGGCTCCCACAGCATTCCCGCAGTAGGCCCAGGTAAATCACCTCGCGGCCGTTCGGCGCTAGGGCAGCGGTGGGGTTCGGTCGCGCTGTGGGGTTCGGCGGAACGGACGCGGTGGGGCCAGGCTGCGGCGCGTTGCCGTCGGCTCCGGGATAGGTTGGGTCAGCGGCGCTCACGAGCGCCCCGGTAGTGAGCTGACCGATCGCGATATGGTCGGGATGTCCCGTTGCTCCATCCGGCCCGAAGGTCACGACAACCTGAGGGCGGATCCGGCGGATGGCCCGCGCGATCCTGGCGATGGCTGCACCAGCAGGCGTCCCCGCCAATCTTCCATCATCGGGGTAGCGCAGCAGACGAACCTCGCGCACGCCTAGGATCTCCGCGGCCTCACGCAGCTGGGCAAGCTGCTGGCGACCCGGATGGGCGTATGGGTCATCCGGCCACCCCTGCTCATCGCCACCAGCGGCGAGCGCGCCTGGCACGGCGATGCCGATGGGTACCCGGGCCCGCAAGCCTTTGCCCACACGCGCAAGGGCGAGCTCCGCGCTGCCGCCCGCATACTTGGGCTGCGCCGGGTGCGCTTTCTTAGCCAGCCGCACGGCGAGGTCGGCGAGGCTGACGCCACCGATCTTGTCGACACCATCACGCGCGCCATTCGCTTCCTGCGCCCGGACGTGGTCATCACCCATTGGCCACAGGGCAATCCGAGTTATCCCGATCACGCCCTGATCAGCCACTTCACAACCACCGCCGTGCTGCGTGCCGCCGACTGCAACGAGCGCATCACCGGCAACTGGGGACCGTACCGCGTGTCCAAGTTGTACTACCTTGCTGCATCACCCGAGCGATCAGCGCGATTTGCTGCGCTCAGCAGCGATGCGGCCACAGCTGTGGGGAACGTGGTGCACGGCGCAAGCACCTGGGAGCGGTCGACGATCACTACCCGGATCGACACCTCGGCCTACGTGCGGCAGGTCCAGCAAGCACTCACCTGCTATCAATCACAACTGCCGAGCTACGCCGGCCTCGCAGCGCTGCCTGAGGCACAGCAGCGCGAGCTCTGGGGGGTGAACGAGCTGTTCTGCGCCTCCAGCCAGGTGATCGCCGGTGGCGAGGTGGAAGACGATCTGTTCGCCGGGCTGCGCAAACGATCAGCCGGCGAATGATCTGGCGAATCGTTGGGGAATGCGGCAGCACTATGCTGCCAGTGCGATAGCGCACACGCGTATACACAACAAGGAGAATTCGATGCTCGACACACATTCGACTGCACTGCACGACGCGGACGTTCGTTCGCTCCGCAAGACCCTGCGCGGGGAGCTGATTCGACCGGGCGACGCCGAGTACGACACGGCGCGCCTGGTGTGGAACGGCATGATCGACCGGTACCCCGCGCTGATCGCGCGCTGCACGGACACTGCCGACGTGGTCGCCAGCGTGAATTTCGCTCGCGACCACGGGCTGCCCCTGGCCGTGCGGCGGCGGCCACAACGCCGCGGGTAACGCAACCTGCGACAACGGCCTCGTCATCGACCTGTCCGCGATGCGCGCCGTCGCCGTTGACCCACAGGCCCGTATCGCCCGTGCGCAGGGCGGCGCCACCTGGGCCGACCTCGATGGTGCTACGCAGGCCTACGGCCTGGCAACGCCCGGCGGCGCGGTCTCCACCACCGGCGTCGCCGGCCTCACCCTGGGCGGCGGCATCGGCCACCTGCGCCGCAAGTACGGCCTGAGCTGCGACAACCTCGTCGGCGCCGAGGTCGTGCTGGCCTCGGGCGAGGTCGTGCTGTCCAGCGCCATCGAGAACCCCGACCTGCTCTGGGGTCTGCGCGGCGGCGGCGGCAACTTCGGCGTCGTCACCACCTTCGAGTTCGCGCTCCACCCCGTCGGCCCCGAGATTCTGATGCTGATGGTGATGTACCCGGTTGAGCAACTGGCGACGGTAATGCCGGCCTGGCGTGACTTCATGGTCACCGCACCCGACGAGCTCAGCTGCAACGGCTTTCTAACCAGCCGTCCATGCGATTCGCGCACAACACCGCATGAAAATGGTACACTTGTGCTGACGGCTGGCATCAAGGTCGAAGCCTCTGTAGTGCCATGAGT
>JAAXUL010001116.1 GCA_013336035.1 Chloroflexales bacterium | reverse complement strand
GGTTTTAGTGATATCTTCTTCACCGGCGGCGAGCCTTTTATGCTCGCCGAGATCTACGAGATGCTGGCCTATGCCTCGGCCCGCCTGCGCACCACCGTGCTCACCAATGGGATGCTGCTGCACGGCAAGCGCCTGGAGCAGCTCGCGGCCATCGCCAACCCCAACCTGATCGTCCAGGTCAGCCTGGATGGGGCCTGCGCCGAGGATCACGACGCCTACCGCGGCGCGGGCACCTGGGGCAAGACGATCGCCGCTATCCGCAGCCTGCTGCAACGCGGCTTCCACGTGCGGCTCTCGACCACCGAGACCCCCGCCAATACCGGGCGCCTAGCCACGATCTGTGCGCTCCACCAGTCGTTGGGCATCCCCGAGGACGACCATTTTGTGCGACCTATGGCCCGGCGTGGCTTTGCCGAGCAGGGGCTTGAGGTCGGCATGCTCAACCTAAGCCCCGAGCTGACGGTGAATGTGGACGGCGTCTTCTGGCACCCGCTCTCCACCGACGCCGATATGCAGGTCAGCAAGACCATCTTCCCGCTCGCCGACGCCCGTGAGCGAGTCAAGGCGCAGCTTGAGTTGATCGCCCGCACCGGCACCGCACCGCTGATGACCTTCACCTGAGGGTAGGCTGTCTGGCCCCCGTGCGGGGCCACGTACCCAACAAACCCATCACCACCCAGGAGACAAATGACAGCGCCCGCGCTCTTTGTGATGGCCAAGCAGCCGCTCGCCGGCCAGACCAAAACCCGCCTCTGCCCGCCGCTTAGCCCACAGGGTGCCGCCACGCTCTACGAGGGCTTTCTGCGCGACACCCTCGACCTGATGGCCCAGGTGCCTGATGTCCGACGTGGGATCGCCTTCCTCCCCATTGATGCCGAGTCCTACTTCCGCAAGCTAGCCCCAGCAATGGAGCTGGTGCGCCAACGCGGCAGCGATCTAGGCGAGCGGCTCGACAACCTGATCAGCGCGACGCTCCAGGCAGGCGCACCACTGGTGGTCGTCATCGACAGCGATAGCCCGACCCTACCGGCAGCCTATATCCAGGCGGCATTTGCGCAGCTGGCGAGTGGCACCGATCTCGTGCTCGGCCCCTGTGACGACGGCGGCTATTACCTGATCGGGCTGCGCCAGCCCCAGCCGCGCCTGCTGCGCGAGGTGCAAATGAGCACGCCCCACGTTTTGCACGAGACCCTGGTGATCGCCGCCGAGCTGGGCCTCCGCTCCAGCTTCCTCCCCTGTTGGTACGATGTTGATACCGCCGCCGAGTTGGAGCGGCTGCGCGCCGAACTGGCGATAGCTTCGCCCACGATCGCCTCGCATACTCGCCGCTGCTTGGTGGCGTGTTGAGTGTATCAAGACCTATCTAGACGCTTCGGCGATTCCCGCCTATTCAGTGGCAAAAGAGCCACCAAATGTGGGTAGACATATTTACTCCTGTGTGTGTATAATATGGTGACCATTTCCTGTCCCCTCTATCGTACTCAGGAAGGTCACCTATGAGCAATACGAAGCGCTTTTTTCCCTTCGTCACGCTGGTTGGGCTGTTTATCATCTGTGCGTTTCTTGCGACCACCCTAGTGCAGCAAAATCAGATCCAGCTCTTCTTCCTCCTCTTTCTGATTGGCCTGATGTTCTGGATTTCCTCGCTCGGCGGTGGCTGGCGGCGGGCCGACAAAGACACAGTCGTGCTGGTTGAGGACTTCACCCACACCGTACGGGCCTACGAGAACGGCAACTACCTCTACATCCCGATCGTCAACACGATCGAAGCCAAGATGCCCAGCTACCCGCTCTATCACTCGTTCGAAGTCGAGTCAATCGACACCCTGACACCAAAGATCGCCAAGATCAAAAAGATCACCGTCAGCGTTGCGTATCGGATCACCGACTTTATGGTCTGCTTTGATAAGTCAGACGACATCAAGCAGATGATCAAAGATCTGGAGCAGAGCGAGAAGCTGACGACGGATAACCCGACCCTCTGGATCAAGGCGCTCAACCAACTGATGGAAGGGGTGATCGCCGAGGCCATCCGCTCTGCGGTCTGGTCGTGGGCGACGATTGTCGCGCAGAATGCCGACTGGCAGCTCGAAACACCTTTCCAGCGCTCGTCGGATGTCGAGCACGACCCCTACGCGCTGAGCCTGAACCGTAACAAGCTCTCGCAGAAGGTGGTCGATGAGGTGCGTCGCCTGGCCCTCAAATGGGGGCTGGTGGTCAAGGGGCTATCGTTCGAGAATGTCGAGCTCGACCAGCAGATCATCGATCGGGCCACGCGCAACAAGGATGGCGAGATCGCCGAGGCTAGGCACCTAGCGATGAAGGAGGCCGAGGCTATCCGTATGACGGGTGATGCCGAGGCCGAAGTGCGAGCCAAGATGATTGCCCGCATCATCGAGGCGCTGGTCAGCGATAGTCGCGTACCCATCACCGAGCAGGTGATCTACAACGTGGTGCGCGCCGCCATGTACAGCGACGGTAAGATGATCTGGCACGCCCCGCTGGAGAAGGGGGCGAATGGCAGCGGCAGCGTCAAGGCCGCCTGAGGGCAGATCGCAGCGGAGGGAGGCGCGCCCCAACGCGCCCCTCCGCTCCTGTGGCTCCCGGACTCCCGCCCCCTACGCCGGTAGCAGGCGCGCATCACGCGGCACCCCTCGCGCCGGAGCCCATGGCGCTGGGCACCGAGTGGGTGACGGTCGGCCATTCGAACAGGTCGATCAGCGTGTCGCGCGAGGTGCGCACGGGCAGCCCGAGCGAGCCGGCCTTGGACACGTCGCCCAGCCGGCCGTCGCGCAGCAGCTCCAGCACGTGGCCGGGCACGGGCGCGCCGAACGCGTTGGCCACCAGCCGGGCCGGGTGCCAGCCGAGGCCGAGCGTGGGCGCCGGGATGCGCCGACCGAGGCGGATGGCGTCGAGCGGATGCACG
>JAAXUL010000339.1 GCA_013336035.1 Chloroflexales bacterium | reverse complement strand
GTGGGCCTGGCGCCAGGCGCCGCCTCCTCGCCCGCCGCCCCGGCGCCCACCGTCGCGCCTGCCGCGCCCACCAGCCCAGGCGCGCCGACCGCCGCCCCGCCGACCACGCCCCCCGCGCAGACGCCCCAGGCCGCCACCGCCGCGCCCCAGGCCGCCACCACTACGCCCAGCAGCGCATCTGCCAGCCCCACGGCCCGGCCTGTCGCCGAGACAGGGCCCCTGATCTATGCCGAGGACTTCAGCGCCGGCAGGGGCTGGCCCAGCCTGAGCGGGCAAGGCTGGAGCGTTGGCTTCACGCAGGGCGGCTACCAGATCACGGCAGTCAGCGGAGCGGGCAACATCTGGTCCTACGCCACCTCGCCCGCCGGCGCCGCTTTTCTCCTCGGCATCGATGTTGTCGTCGTGGGGGGGCTCGGGGGCCTGCTGCTACGCTACAGCACGGCCGGCTACCTGGCCTTCTTCGTCAACCCGGATGCTGGCGGCTACCGGCTCGAGCGCCGCGATAGCGGCGGCGCGAGCGTGCTGATCGAGGAGGTCCACCCCGCTATCGCGACAGACCTGGGCGCCACCAACAGGCTCGTCGCCCGCCTCGAGGAAGACGCCCTGGAGCTGCGCATCAACGGCCAGCCCATGACCAACCTGAGCCTCGCCAGCCCTCCTCCCACGGCCCAGTATGGCATGGTGGCCGTCGCCCGTGACGACGAGGTTGTGGCGACCTTCAGCAAGCTGACGATACGGGGGCTGTAGCCGAGGAGAGACCAGCAATCCCCCTCGCCTGTGGCCGCAGACCATGGGCAAGGGGGATGGTTAGGGCAACGCGAGGGCAGCGCGACTATGACACGGTCATATCACCCGGGACGCCCCGCTGCCAGCCGGCGAAGGCGAGCAGCACAGCGCCCGCGGCCACGAGCGGCCAGACCCAGGCCATGTCGCCGGGGCCGCCTTCGCCGCTGCGCGAGGCTGTCCGCCTGACCCGGATGAGCCGATACTTCAGCGTGTCCAGCTCGAGCTCGGCATTGCTCAGGCGGTTGGGGTCAACGCCCACGAGGGGCGCCACAAAGCCGCTGCCCCGCAGCACCTCGCGCATCAGCACGGTGCGGCGCGGATCATCGTCGGCAAGCTCCTCGGCCACGCCATCCCAGCGGCCATCCGGCAGCCAGAGCTCGACCTCGGGCGTGGCCTTGATATTCTTGTACCAGTCGGCGAGGGCGCCGACGCCGGCGGCGAGGTAGACATCGCCATCGACGATGGCGTAGTTCAAGGGCGTCTTACGCGGGAGCCTGCTCTTGCGCCCGGTGTGGCAGAGGACCATAATCCGACCTGTGCCAGCGGGCCACAGGCTCATCGAGGGCCCAAGGCCCAGCCGCCACATCAGCATCATGAAACGGTTCATCGAGTGGAAGAATCGGCGCAGGGCCGCCTCGGCGCCGGGGCTCAGCGTGGACATAGCAAGTGCTCCCTTGGCAGGTATGGCTTCAGCGTCTACTCTATCACACCCTCGCTGCTTCGAGGTCAGCCCTGCCCCTCGAGGGCCCGCGACACGATGGCGCGGAGGGCATCGAGGGTGAAGGGCTTGGCGAGGATGGCCGCGGGGGCGTGGCCAGACATCAGCTGCTCGATCTGAGCCGTCCCATAGCCGCTCATCAGCACCACCGGCAGATCGGCCCAGCGCCGCTGGATTACCCGGACCACCGCGTCGCCGCCCATCCCCGGCATCGTCAGGTCGACCAGCACAAAGCGCAGGTCGGGCAGCCCGGCGGCAAGGGCGGCCAGCCCCGACTCACCGTCGGCCACGGCAAAGACCTTCAGGCCGAGCCGCTCGAGCATGCGCCCCGCCACCGAGCGCACGCGCTCCTCGTCATCGATCAGCAGAGCCGAGCCCCAGAAGGCGGGCGTGGGCGCGGGCGCGGGCGTGGCCCGCGGCAGGGCGGCAGCGGTGGCAGGCAGCCAGACCCGCACCGTCGTCCCCTCGCCGAGCCGGCTCCGCACCTCGATCGCGCCGTGGTGGGCCTTCACGATCCCCTGAACGACGGCCAGACCAAGGCCGCGCCCGATGAACTTCGTGCTGAAGAACGGCTCGAAGATCCGGGCCAGGGTGGCCGCCTCCATCCCCGCGCCGCTATCGCGCACCTCGAGGCAGACGTAAAGGCCGGGGGCAAGATCGGCGCCTAGGATCATCTGGCGCAGGGCTGACACGGCGAGCCGCGCGGCGAAGGTGCAAACGACCGCGACCCCCTCGGGCGGGCTGAGGGCCTCGGCGGCGTTGGTGACGAGGCCCAGCACCACATGCTTGAGCTGCGCCGAGTCGGCCGTTACGGCGGGCAGGTCCGCCCCCGGGCGCCAGACGATCTGCACATACTTCGGCAGCGAGGCCTGCACAAAATCGACCATCTCACGCAAGAGCGCGTTGAGGTCGAGCGGGTAGCTCTCGCGGGGGCTGCGGCCTGTGTAGGTAAAGATCTGGCTCGTGATCCCGGCGGCGTGGCGGGCCCCCGCCACCACATGCCCCAGGTTGCCCGCTACCGGCGAGTCCAGGGGCACCTCAAGCAGTGCCAGCTCGGCGTGGCCGAGGATGGCCGTGAGGATATTGTTGAAGTCGTGGGCGATCCCGCCCGCGAGCACGCCCAGGCTCTCGAGCTTCTGGGCCTCGAGCAGACGACGCTCGTCGTCGCGGCGGGCCTCCTCGGCCTCTTTCAGCGAAGTGATGATCGTATGCATCATCAGCACCTGGCTGGGCTCCTCGGTCGCGCTGATCCGCATCCAGATGCCCCGCCGCTGCATCCACTCCCAGGCGCCGTCGGCGCGCCGCAGGCGCAGCTCGTCGGTCAGCACGGCCTCGGGGCGGCCGGCGACGAACTGGCGCCAGCGCTCAAGCGCAGGGGCTACGTCATCGGGATGGACGATCGAGAGCATGAAGCTATTATCTCTGAGCTGCTCGCGCTCATACCCCAGATAGCTGTCCTTGTTGGAGTAGGCGACCCGGAGCTCGTCAAGATCCAGGATCAAGACAAGGACGGGCAGCTGCTTGGCCAGAAGCCTGAAGCGCTCTTCGCTGGCGGCCAGGGCGACCTCTATGGCCTTGCGGCGGGTGATGTCCATCATCATGCCGACGATGCTGCCCGCGTTGGGGCCCTCGCGCACCGGCAAGATCGTATCGTCAAAGACGCGGGGCTCGCCGTCAATGGTGTAGGTCAGCTCGTCGTGCACCACCTCGCCGGCGTAGGCCCGGCGATTGCGCTCATTCCAGAGCGCGCGCGTCGTGGGCGGGATACTCGTATCATCTACGGAAGACCCTCGCGGCGGGTGCCAGATGTGACGTGACTGATCGCTCTGGAGCACCATGCGCCCCCCAGGGTCGCGCATCCAGCAGTGGATAGGGAGCACGGCAAGCACAGTGCGCAGGTTCGCCTCGCTGGCCTGCAGCCGGGCCTCGGCCTCCCAGCGGTGGATGGCGCTGACAATCACGCGCGACGAGGCGCGCAGGAGGCTAAGCTCCTCGGCTTCCCAGGCGCGCGTGGCCGTGTCGGCGACAACCAGAGAGCCCCAGAAGGAGTCACTCCCCTGGAGGGGCGCGACGACGACGGCGCTCACATCGCTGTGGAGGCGGTCACAAAAAGCGCCGAGTGTCGCTAGCTCAGCATCGCTGCCGGCCCAGAGCTCGCCGGCCAGCAGCCTGGCCCTGATACTCGGGGGTGGCTCTGCCCAGACCCCATCGGGGAAGAGCTGATCGCCGGTGTGGGGCGGCAGATCCGGCTTGCGGACCTCGGCCACCACATGGGGGCTGCCAGCGACACCCAGGGCGCTGCTCTGGCGGATGACCAGCAGACCCCGGGCGACACCCAGGGCGTCGCGCAGACAGCCGAGCGCCGCGCTCAGCAGAGCGCGGCGCGCATCCGGGGCGCCGGCAGGCGCGAGCAGCAGGCTGGCACAGCGGGCCAGGGCCTCGAGCATTTCACCTCGGCGCACCAGAGCCGAGCCGGCGGGCACGGCAGGGGTAGCGTTGGGATTGGATGCCACAGCGATCTCTCCCTGAGGCCAGCCTGGAACTAAATGGGAGCGCTAATGATGAAGGCTTAGATCACTCGTGACAAGAATAGGGCCGCCGGCCCGTGGCGTCAAGGGGTTTTTGCGGCATCGCGGCCGGCGCGCAGGGTATCGAGGCTGACAAAGGTGAGGCCGCGGCCGGCGAGCCGGGTGAGGATGGCGTCGGTGAGCTTGGCCACGGGCGACCCTGCGAGCGACTCGTGCAGCACGACCAGCGAGCCGCCCTCGATCTGGGCGACGGCGTGGCGCACGCTCACCTCGGCGGGCAGCATCCAGTGGACAGGCATAATGCTGCATAGCACCGGCTGGTAGCCCCACGCGCATAGCCCGCGCAGGATCGAGGCGCTGAAGTGGCCGAAGGGCGGCCGGACGTAGGTGATAGACGAGGGGTCGCGCCCGCTGTGGTGAGCGAGCAGGTCGCGCGTGCGGTCGAGCATCGTCCGCAGGGACCCCTGCGGCTCGAGCAGAAACGAGCGGTGGCGGTAGCCGTGGATCATCAGCTGGTGGCCGGCGCGGGCCGCGGCGCCCACCAGCTCGGGGTGGGCCTCAACCCGCTCGCCTAGCCAGGAGAAGGTTGCGGGCACACTATGCTTCGCCAGCACTTCGAGGAGTGCGGGGGTATCACGGGGATGGGGGCCATCGTCAAAGGTAAGGGCGACCTGGTCAGAGGCCGGGTCGCCCTCCCAGAGGATCTCAGGAAAGCGGCGGTTGAGCAGATGGACCGCATCGTTGAGCGACGCGGCCGCATAGGCCTCGAGCACCTCAAGCCAGGCCACGCCTAACTCACCGCATCTTTGGCGGCCTTCGCGGCGTCGGACACGGCATCGGTTGCGGTCGAGGCAGCGTCAGAGGCGGCCGCGCCGGTGGCCTTGGCGGCGTCAGAGGCGGCCTCTACCGCACCGGAGGCCACATCCTCGACCTTCTCGGCGATGCCGGCGACGACCTCGGCGCCATCGGTGACGATGCCCTTCACAGAGTCTTTGGTGGCCTCGAAGGCGCCGGCGACGAAGTTCTGGCCGTCGGTGGCGATACCCTGCAGGGTGGCGCCCTCGGGGCCCTGGGTGGTGCGGGTAGCGATCGTGCCGCCCGCGGCGGCCACAGCGCTGTAGGCGACCTCCCTGCCGGCCCCGAGCTGCTTCGCGATATCGCTGGTGACGGCCTGGGCCAGGGTGTCGCCACCGGCGCGGTCAAACTCCTGCTGCAGCTCATCGACCCAGGTATGCTCGACCATGGCCACGAGGGCCGACGTGCCCGGCTTGAGGGCCTCGCCAATCTGGGTCAGGCGATGGTTGGGGATGCCGCTGTCGATCAGCTTGGCGGCGATGCCGCCGATCGCCGCGCCGACGCCGCCGCCGATCAGAGCGCCGATGGGCCCACCGAACAGGCCGATGGCCGCCCCGAGGGCCGCGCCGCTGCCGGCGCCCATGCCGGGGCTGAGATCGCCGCGCTCGCTGATGTGCAGCTTATTATTGCCATCGCGAACCACCACGGCCGCCTCGTGGATCTTGACCAGCTTCTCCTTTTTAGCGCTGATGATCTGCTGGAGGGCCTTCTCGGCGCCATCCTCGCTCTGGAAGGCCGACACGATCAGCTCGACAGGCGTCTCGGACATACGCGTGCTCCTTACTTGTATATGCTAGGCCCTGCGCATACTGCTGCGACTCTGCTCGTTCTCGTCGGGTAGGAACATCGATAGCAGGAACGACACGATGCTGACCACAATGCCGCCGAAGAGGGCGGGCCAGAAGCCATCGACCACGAAGCCGGCGTTGAACACGCTCACGGCGATCCAGGATGCCATCCAGAGGCAGAGGGCGTTGATCACCAGGGTAAACAGGCCCAGGGTGAGCAGAACGAGCGGGCAGGACAGCAGGGTGATGATCGGCCTGATGAAGGCATTGACCAGGCCGAAGATCGCCGCCATGGCGAGGACGGCGAACCAGCCGTTCTGACCCTCGATCGTGATCCCCGGCACAAACATCACCGCGACGACCAGCGCCACAGCCGTGATTAGCCAGCGCAACAGAAGGCGCATAATGTTCCTCTCTTCACCAATAACGGGCGACATCCATATTGTACACGTCGCGCCGCCGCGCATCCCTAACCCTGGGGCTAGGTGCCGCGCCCCCAGCTTGCCCACAGCTCGGCCCGGCGCAGCAGGGCGTTGGCCACAACCGCCAGGGCCGAGACGGCGATCGCGCCGGCGACGATCTTCTCGGGGTTGCTGCTGCGCACCCCGTCGAAGAGCAGCGTCCCCAGCCCGCCCGCGTTGACGAACGCGGCGACCGTGGCGATCGCGATCGTCGAGAGCGTAGCCACCCGCAGGCCCGCCAGCATCAGCGGCAGGGCCAGCGGCAGCTCGACCTGGAGCAGGCGCTGCCAGCTGCTCATCCCCATGCCCCGCGCCGCCTCGATCACCGCCGGCTCGATCCCGGTCAGCCCGACCACCACATTGCGCACCAGCACCAGCTGCGCATACACCACCAGCGTGACCACCGCCGGCCAGTAGCCGAGCCGCAGCAGCGGGATGAGCAGGACCAGCAGCGACAGGCTCGGGATCGTGTAGAGCAGCCCCAGCACCCCCAGCACCGGGCCGCGTAGCCGAGGGGCTCGCGCCAGCAGCACCCCGGTTGGCAGAGCGATCGCCGTCGCAATGGCCAGGGCCGAGATGGTGAGCCAGAGGTGCTGGAGCAGCAGTGTGCCGACGTAGGGCAAGTTCTTGAGCAGGTAGCTCATCGCTCGTGCTCCAGCGCCGCCGGCTCCGCGACATCTGGGCCGTTAAGCATGGCGCGCAGGTCCGCGAGCGTAATCCGGCCGATCTCGCGGCCGCCCTCGACCACCGGCAGGGCCTCGCCGCCCGAGCTGAGCAGCTGGGCGAGGGCCGTGCGCAGATCGTCGCCCGGGCGCAGGGCCGGCAGGCTAGCGGCGCCGTTACCGCCCTCGACGAGGCTAGCGCGCCGGGCCAGAGCGCCGCCCACGCTCATCAGGCTGAGCTGGCGCAGCGCGTCCTCGGCGCCGACCAGCTGCTCGACGAACGGGTCGCTCGGGCGCGTCAGGATGGCGAGGGGCGTGTCGAACTGGACGATCCGGCCCTCGCGCATCACGACGATGCGGTCAGCCAGCCGCAGGGCCTCCTCGACATCGTGGGTGACGAAGAGGATGGTCTTGTGCAGCTTGCGCTGGATGCCGAGCAGCTCGTCCTGCAGGCGGGCGCGCGTGATCGCATCGAGGGCCCCGAAGGGCTCATCCATCAGCATCAGCGCCGGGTCGGCCGCCAGCGCCCGGGCCAGGCCGACCCGCTGCTGCTCGCCGCCCGAGAGCTGGCTCGGGTAGCGGGCCCGGTAGGCCCGCGGCAGACCCACCAGATCGAGCAGCTCGTCGACGCGAGCCTCGATGCGTGGGCGCGGCCAGCCGATCAGCCGCGGCACCACGGCGATGTTCTGCTCGACCCGCAGGTGCGGGAAGAGGCCGGTCTGCTGGATGGCGTAGCCGATGCGCCGGCGCAGCTCGGTGGCGGGGATGCCCCGCGCGTCGGCGCCATCGATCAGCAGGCGGCCCGCGGTCGGCTCGTAGAGCCGGTTGAGCATCTTGAGCAGGGTCGTCTTGCCGCAGCCCGAGGGGCCGAGGAGCACAATGAACTCGCCCGCCTCGACGGCAAAGCTCACCCCATCGACGGCCGGGCGCGGCTCGCCGGAAAACTGTTTGGTTAGACCCTCTGCGATGATAATGCTCATGGCGCTCCGTGCCTTACCGGGCGAGGGGCTACTGGCCTGTAGCTGTACGGGCGCCCCTGGTGGGCGCCCGTACGACAACGGGACAGGTCAGGGCTACTTGATCAGGCCCTGGGCCTTCAGGAACTCGCTCGCGACCGCGGCAACCTCA
>JAAXUL010001115.1 GCA_013336035.1 Chloroflexales bacterium | reverse complement strand
GCGCGGTCCCGGTGAGGAAAACCTGCTGCACCTGCGCCCGCTGCTCCGCGATGTTCTCGGGGGTGAAGAACTCGGCGTAGCGCCGCCCGACGATGGCCTCGGGGGTCAGGTCGAGGAAGCGGGCGCCGGCGGGATTGACATACTGGACCGTCTCGTCGGGGGCGATGAGGAAGATCGAGTCCTCGGCGGCCTCGGCCAGGCTGCGATAGCGCGCCTCGCTGGCGCGCAGCCGAGCCTCCTCCTGCGCCCGCGTGGTCAGGTCGTGCAGCATGTGCAGCAGGTGCCCATCGGCGAGCCGGCGGCTGCTGAGCTCAATCGTGAGCACACGACCGTCGTGATGACGGACCCGGCACGTGTGCCGATGCACCGCTCCGGGCGGCAGGTCGGCACCCTGCAGCGGGTCGGGCGCTTCACGGTCCAGCAGCAGCTCACGCCAGGTACAGCCGATGAGTGCCAGCTGGTCATAGCCGAGCAGCTCGCCGGCGGCCGGGTTGACCAGGTGGAAACGCCCCGTCGGGGTGGTGACCACGATCCCCTCCGGCGCATACGCGACGATCTGGCGCAGCAGGTTGTCAGGGGCGGATGGGTCGTTGGGCACCGCGGCGGCGCCAGGTCTCCCAGCCTCCATCGGTTGTACCTCCGGCAGCGCGTGTGAGCTGTGGCGGGGCGCCGCGCACCCGCGCTGGCCTGCGCGCGCTTCCCGCTGTGCCACACATCGTAACACCATTCACAGCGCGTCCTCACGCGAGACGCGGCAGGAGTTGGTGCCATACGCTGAGGGATCCGCTCATACCCGCGCGAGATGACCCCGTACCGCTGTGACGCTCCGCTCGTAGGGTGGGTGGTTCCGCGGTGGTTTGCCAGGGGTCTATACTGGAGCCCACACCACGTCATGCTGGCGGCGTTGCCGCGCACCAGCCAGTCGCTTCCCTCAGCCACCACTCCTTATCCCCTGGCTCTAAACCTCACTGCGGATGTGGCGTTCTACGCTCGTAGGCGGAGCTCCGGCACCATTCAGCGTGTGGAGCTCCGGCACGATTCATCTCGCTCCTGTCCATGGACCGGCTTGACTGACGCCAGGCTGCACCCTGGCTCCACAGGGAGCTCGTATGCGACGTGTTGCGCGCCCGCGCCCTATGCTACGTTTCGGCGCCATCCTGAGCCTCCTCGCGATCAGCGTCTTCTTCCTCCCCGGCATTGGACCTGCCCTCCGCCGCACCGACGGCTTCAGCCCCCACGGGGTCTGTATCCTCTGGGAACCGGGCCTGCTCTGGCTCCACGTCACCACCGACCTGCTCATCGGCAGCGCCTATGTCGTCATCGCAATCACCCTGGCCTACCTGGTCTACCGCGGGCGGCGCGAGCTCCCGTTTCACTGGGTGCTGCTGGCCTTTGGCGCCTTTATCATCTCCTGCGGCAGCACCCACTTCATGGAGGCCTGGACCTTCTGGACGCCGCTCTACTGGCTCTCGGGCTACGCCAAGCTGATCACCGCCGTGGCCTCGGTCGCCACTGCCGTCGCCCTGCCCCCCCTGGTCCCGCGCATCCTCGGTCTGGTCGAGAGCGCCCGCCGCTCCAACGAGCGCAAGCTCCAGCTGGAGGCCGCCAACGCCGAGCTCGCCCGGCTCAACGCCCGTCTTCAGGAGCTCGATGCGCGCAAGAGCCAGCTCTACGCCAACATCAGCCATGAATTCCGCACCCCGCTGACCCTGATCCTCGGCCCCACCGAGCGGATGCTGGCGACGGCAAGCGGCGAGCAGCGCCGTGACCTCGAGCTAGTGGCGCGCAACGCCCAGCTGCTGCAGCGGCGGGTCGATGATCTGCTCGACATTGCCCGCCTCGAGGCGGGCCAGATCACCCTCCAGATGGCGCCCGTCGACCTCAGCCGCCTCGCCCAGCGCACCGCCGATCTCTTTGCCGCGGCGGCCCGCGATCGTCGGCTGCGCCTAAGCGTCGCAGCCCCAGCGGCGCTGTACATCCAGGCCGACGGTGAGCAACTCCAGCGCGTCCTGGTCAATCTGCTGTCCAATGGCGTCGCGTTTACGCCCGATGGCGGCAGCGTGACGCTGAGCGTGCAGGCCAGGGATGCGACAGCGGTGATCGCGGTCGAGGACAGTGGGCCGGGCGTGCCCGAGGCCCTCCGCCCGCTCATCTTCGAGCGCTTCCGCCAGGGTGATCACAGTACCCCCGAGGGATTCGGCGGGACGGGGCTCGGCCTGGCCATCGCCCGCGAGCTCGTGACCCTGCACCAGGGGAGCATCGCCGTCGATGCCAGCCCGCTGGGTGGCGCTCGCTTTACAGTCACCCTCCCCATTGGCGAGGTCACCGCCCCAGCGCCCGCCGCGCCACCAGCGATCCCCACGCCGGCACCCAGGAGCATGCCGGCAGCGCCCCAGCCGCCCCTGCCCGGGCCGCTGCCGGCGCGCGACGGCGACCCGCCGGCCCCCCTGATCCTGGTGGTCGAGGACAGTGCTGAGCTACGCCAGTACTTCACCGAGGTGCTCACCCCCGCCTATCGCGTGCAGACGGCCGCGGACGGCCGGGCAGGCCTGGCTCAGGCCCAGGCCCTGCGCCCGGACCTGATCCTCAGCGACGTGATGATGCCGGAGCTGAATGGGGAGCAGCTGGTCGCAGCCCTCCGCGCGCACGAAGCGCTGCGTGAGATACCGATCATCATGGTCACGGCCCTGGCCGACCGCGACCTGCGGGTCCGGCTGCTGCGCGCCGGGGTCCAGGACTACCTGCTCAAGCCGTTTGCCACCGTCGAGCTCCAGGCACGGCTCGCCAACCTGCTCACGCTGGCCCAGGCCCGCGCGACGCTCCAGCGCGCCCTGGACCAGCAGCACAGCGACCTCGCCACGCTCTCGGCCGAGGTCACGCGGCTCTATCAGGAAGCGCAGGAGGCCCTCCGCCTGCGCGAGGAGTTTC
>JAAXUL010000338.1 GCA_013336035.1 Chloroflexales bacterium | reverse complement strand
CCGAGCTGGGCGGCGCGCCGGAGGAGCTGTTCGCCACCTGCGAGCAGGAGCCCCTCGCCGCCGCCTCGACCGCCCAGGTGCACCGGGCGACGCTCCACGACGGCACCAGGGTGGTTGTGAAGGTCCAGCGCCCCAACATCGTCGCCCAGGTCCGCACCGACCTGCGGATCATGCTCGATGCCGCCCGCATGCTCGAGCGGCGCTTCAGCTGGGCCCGCGACCTCGACCTGGCCGGGATGGTGTCAGTCTTCGCCGAGGGCGTAAACAAAGAGCTGGACTACACCAACGAGGCCTACCACATGATCCGGGTCGGCGACAGCATGGCCTCGGTGAGCGGAGTCCACGTGCCGACCGTCTACAGAGAGCTAAGCACTTCGCGCGTGCTGACCATGGAGTACGTCGAGGGGGTGAAGATCTCGAAGATCGCCGCCTGCAAGACCGACCTCGATATGCTGAGCCTGGCGCACACCTTCATGCGCGCGATGATGAAGCAGATCGTCATTGACGGCTTCTTCCACGCCGACCCGCACCCCGGCAACCTGTTCATCTCGCCCGCGAGCGGAGTGATCACCTTTCTCGACTTCGGGCTGGTGGGCCAGCTGCGCCAGGACCAGCGGCTCGAGCTGGTCGACCTGCTGATCTCGCTGCAGCAGCTCGACGCCCAGGGCGTGGCCCACGCCGTGCGGCAGCTGAGCGTCCAGACCCGGCCGCTCGACGACGCCGAGTACCAGGCCCTGGTCGAGGGCGTGCTGATCCAGAACTGGAAGTACGGCGAGGGGGCCTCGTTCGGCGCGACGATCAACAAGGTGCTGGGCGAGCTGGCCCGCCACGGCTTCCGCATGAACCGCCAGCTGACCCTGGCGGTCAAGGCGATCGCCCAGACCGAGGAGGCCACGGCGATCCTGGTGCCCGGCGCCGACCTTTTCCCGATCGTCGTGGGCGAGGTGCAGGGGCTGGTGGTCAAGCAGTTCACGCCCGAGTTCATCGTGGACACGCTGCAGACCCAGGTGATCCGCGCCGGCAAGGAGGTGCTGCGGCGCCTGCCCAGCCTGCAGGAGGCGGCGGTCAAGTGGCTCGACCAGTACCAGGCCGGCAAGCTCAAGCTAGAGATCGACACCGGCGAGCTGAGCGGCGAGCTGAAGCGCCTCTCGTCGAGCACGAAGGACGGCCTGCAGCGCCTCTCGATCGGCCTGATCCTGGCCGGCATGCTGATCGGGTCGGCGATCGGGCTCAGCTTCCTGAACCCCGTCGAGGGCGCCATCTGGCAGTACATCTACGCGGTGGTGCTGGCGGCATTTCTGGCCGTGCTGCTCTACAGCGCGGTGGTCGTCTGGATGCTGGTGCGCTCGATGCGGCCCTCCTCGAACTGATCGCCCGAGGGCACACGGAAAAAGCCCCGGGGAAGGGTTGCCCTCCCCGGGGTTTTCGCGAAGCGCACGCAGGGCCAGCAAGGCCCTAGCGACCATCGACCTTGAAGACGCGCGTGCCTGCCTCCTCCTCGATCCAGAAATCGTCACCGATAGCCAACATGCGTTGGCGCATCTGATAGCGCACCGCGTTGCCGCCACGGCTGAAGGTCTCTCGATCGTTCTGGCGTTCCTCGCGCCGCTCCTGGCGTCGTCCTCGCACCATAGGATCGGCTCCTTCTTTGTAGAGAGCAGCGCGAGCCGGCGCGCTGGTTTGGCGCGATCAGCTTGATTTGCTCTGACAGGTATGCGATTAGGTGTACCTAATGAGCGAAGGGCCGGCGCAACACGACCACCGAGCGTGCGCGGACAAGGTACTCCGCGCTGCTGAGCGGCGCCTCGCCCCCTGGCTTGACGATATCGGCCGGGCTCTCAAGACTCGTATCCACCACCCGCAGCCACGGGCCAGCCTGGTCGCCCTGCACGGTGAAGGTCAGATCCTCCCAGTAGGCGTTGATCAGCACATAGAGGTCGTCATCGCCCTGGCTCTGGCCGCGCAGACAGTAGGCCAGCGTATGCGAGCTGGGTGACAGGTCAACGTCGGGGCCGGTCCCGTGCCAGCTGATCTCCTCGCCCCAGAAGCGGCTGCGGTGAAGGCTCGGGTGGGCCTTGCGGAAGGCGATCATCTCCTTGAAGAAGCGGAAGATGTCGCCATTGCGCCCCAGCAGATCCCAGTCGAGCCAGGTGGTCTCGTTGTCCTGGTTGTACGGGTTGTTGTTGCCGCCCTGGGTGTTGAGGAACTCGTCGCCGGCGCAGAACATGGGCGTGCCGTTGGCCAGCATCAGCAGGGTGAAGAAGTTCTTGACCTGCCTGCGGCGCAGTTCCAGCACCTCGGGCGGCGCGCCTTCGTCGCCCTCCCAGCCGCAGTTCCAGCTCAGGTTGTCGTCGCTGCCGTCGCGGTTGTCGTGGCCGTTGGCCGCGTTATGCTTCTGGTTGTAGGACACCAGATCATAGAGGCAGAAGCCGTCGTGGGCGGTGAGGAAGTTGACGCTCTGCGACGGGTGGCAGGCGTGCTCGGCCGCGCCGGGGAAGAGGTCGTCGCTGCCGTAGAGCCGGGTCATCAGCGCGCCGACCATGTCGCCGTCGCCCTTGACGAAGGCCCTGAGATCGTCGCGGAACTTGCCGTTCCACTGCATCCAGCTGCGCCCCGGAAAGCTGCGCCCGAGCTGGTAGGCGCCGATGTCCCAGGCCTCGGCGATCAGACGCGAGTCGTCCATCGCGCCGAGCAGGCTGATCTCGGTGATCACGGTCGCGTCGTCGGTGCGCACCGAGCCGTCGGGGTTGCGGCTGAGGATCGAGGCCAGGTCGAAGCGGAAGCCGTCGACGTGCAGCTGCCGGCTCCAGTGGCGCAGGCTGCTCAGCACCAGCCAGCGCACCGCGGGGTGGTTGCTGTTCATAGTGTTGCCGCAGCCGGTGTCATTGTTATAGCGGCGGCGATCCGAGGTCAGCAGGTAGTAGCTGGCGTTGTCGATGCCGCGGTAGCTGTAGGTTGGCCCGCTCTCGTCGCCCTCACAGGTGTGGTTATAGACCACGTCGAGCAGGACCTCGATGCCCGCCGCATGGAAAGCCCGAACCATCGTGCGGAACTCTTCGAAGGGGCTGTCGCAGGCGTAGGCCCGGTTCGGCGCAAAGAAGTTGAGCGTCATATAGCCCCAGTAGTTGCCCTCCTGGGGGTCGAACTGGTGCACGGGCAGCAGCTCGACCGCGGTGACGCCCAGCTCCTGAAGGTAGGGGATCTTCTCGACCAGCCCAAGGAAGGTGCCCCGATAATCAGGGCTGACGCCCGAGCTGGCGCGGGCGGTGAAGCCCTTGACGTGGAGCTCGTAGATGATCAGATCGTGGGTGTGGCGCGGGCAAGGCGGCTCGCTCTCGGGCGCCTCCTCGGCGCCGCGCGGCAGCACGCCCAGCGGCGCCTGCCCATGGTTGGGCCCCGGTCGCGCCGCAGCGGCGCGGCTGAAGGCCGGGGGAAAGAACACCTCACTGGCGTAGGGGTCGAGCACGAGGTGGGCCGGGTCGAAGTGATGGCCGGGGTCGTCAGGCCCATCCACAAGATAGGCATAGTAGCGCGCGCCCGGCGCGTCTGCGGCCGGAACCCAGCAGTGCCAGAGGGCCTGGGTCTTATTGACGCACGGGTCGAACTGGTGCTGGTACACCGGTGTGACCAGGTCGTCCTCGGTGTAGAGCAGCAGGGTGACGCCGGTGGCGTATCGCGAGTAGAGCGCAAAGTTGTACGCCTGCTCGGCCTCGACCCAGGTCGCGCCCAGGGGCACGGGCACACCCTCAGCCCGCTCCCACGCCTCCACCGTCCGCAGAAAGCTCTGGTTGGCAATCACCATTGTGCGCTCCTCTCGTCATTGAGGGCTGTAGACTCTAGCGCATGCGAAATGCGGCGACGCATAGGAAGATACCGACCCCGATCAGCACGATGCCGATGCTCCAGGGCAGGGCCATGGTTGTGACCATCTGGTTGAAGAGCATGGCCAGGCCAAAGCAGATCCCGAGGCCGCCCAGCACCGCCGGCCACCAGCCGCCGCCCTGGAAGGCTCTGATAAGGCCAACCACCCCGTAGATGATGGTCATGACGGCCAGCACCAGGGTGAAGGCCACACCCACCGCGAACGCGGTGCCGAGCGGGTGGTTCTGGCCAAGCATGCCCGACACGATGTAGAGGCCGGCCACGATGCCCAGGATGCCGGAGAAGAGCTTCCAGCCCCACCCGTCGCGATCCCGGAAGATCCGGACGATATCGATGATCCCGATCATGATCCAGTAGAAGCCCAGCCCCAGTACGAACCACACCGAGGTGACCGCCGGGTTGATCAGGAACGAGATGCCGAGCAGGATGGCCAGGATGCCCTCCACGAGCGGGAGCCACCAGCGGTCGGATTGGCCTGCTATCGCTGTTGTCGCAGTCATCGCCGTACCTCCTCTTCTGAGCATATGTGATCGCGTGTACTACTGGAGCGACACTGTCAGGCGCGCGCTGTTGTCGTAGAACCTCGTCGATGCTGAAGTGCTTGGAGTGCAGCGCCACGGGCGCGTCGAACAGGTAGGGCGACGATGAAGCTCGCCCAGGAGAGCAGGAAGAGCAAGGTACCTAGAACTGCCCATACCATAGCGCTTGCCTCCACCCCAGAACCAGCCGCTCACCCTGACTATAGCGCGCCGGCAGGCCCGCGGCACGATGCGGCCGGAGCGTTTGCGGGCGATCTAGGGGGATGAAGGCAGGTTAGTCCCCACGGATAGTTGCCGGTTCTTCACCTGAGCTATTCAGTAACAGCATTGTCTTTCGTGACCCGGAGCCTATAACTATAGTCTATAACGAGGGTGAGTAATTCTCCGATCAGCATCGCCCAGAAACAGCGTTGCCTGAAAATGTAGTTTTCTATCGTACGGCCCTGGCACGACTTCCCCCCTTACTATTCCCCTTATCTTCCCGAGCATCCCCCAAGAGCCAGTCAGCGCCGACACGTTGGGGGATTCTTATGCTCCTATTGCTCTCCACACGAGCAGGAGCGCTTATTACCGTCACACTTTTGCTCGCGCTATCGCTACCGATATGGGCCGGCGCCCAAGGGGTTCAACCAGGCCCTCACATCGCCCAGGGGCAAGGCAGGCTGAGCTTTCGCACGATCGGGGTCGCGCAGGGCCTGCCCCACCATGGGGTCTACGGCATCGTCCAGGACCGCTACGGCTTTATGTGGTTCGCCACCCTCGACGGGCTGGCCCGCTTCGACGGCCAGGCCTTTGAGGTCTATCGCGCCGACCCGGCCAACCCCAACGCCCCCAGCAGCAGTGTGAACTGGGAGCTGTATGCCGACCGTGAGGGCGTGATCTGGTCTGGCACGCTGAACAGCGGCCTTGTCCGCTACGACCCGCGGACCGAGCGCTTCACCCATCTCGAGCACGACCCCGCCGATCCGGCGAGCCTGAGCGACGATGCCGTGCGCGCGATCTACCAGGATGGCGCGGGCGCGCTCTGGGTCGGCACGCTGAGCGGCGGCCTCAACCGGCTCGACCCGGCGGCCGGCCGCTTCACGCGCTACCAGCACGACCCGGCCAACCCCAACAGCCTGAGCAACGACCGGGTCGAGGCGATCGTCGACGACGGCGCCGGCGGGCTGTGGGTGGCGACCTACGGTGGCCTCGACCGGCTCGACCCGGCGACCGGCCGCTTCGCCCATTACCGGCAAGATCCGAACGACCCCGCCGGGCTTGGCAGGCACGCCATCAACGCGCTGCTGCATGATCGGGCCGGCAACCTGTGGATCGGCGTGGACGAGGGCGGCCTGTACCGGCTTGACAAGGGAGGCAAGCATCTCGACGCCTACCACTACGATCCGGCTGACCCATCCAGCCTGAGCAGCGATAACGTCACCACGATTGCCGAGGATAGTGCCGGGACGGTGTGGGTTGGCACCTACGGGGGCGGGCTCAACCGCTTCGAGGCCGCCAGCGGAACCTTTACGCATTACCGCCGGACTCTGCCGCCCGAGGAGGGGCTGGCCAGCAACAATATTATGTCCCTGTTCCCCGGCAAGGACGGGCTGCTCTGGGTCGGCACCGAGGAGCGCGGCGTGACGCTTATCGACCAGCAGGCCAAGCCGTTCCACATCGTATGGGGCGACCCGGGCACCCCCCCCAGCTCGGACAGACTGCGCAGCGGCTTCATTCGGAGCGTGATCGAGGATCGCGACGGCGCCATCTGGGTCGGTTTCTCTGACATGGGGCTAGATCGCTTCGACCGCGAGCGCGGCAGGGTGACCCACTTTCGCTCCGATCCATCCGACCCCGGCAGCCCGATCAGCAACCGGCCCCAGGTGATGCTCGTCGACCGCGACGGCACGCTCTGGATCGGCTACTTTGGTGGCCTGGACCGCTTCGACCGCGCTGGCAACCGCTTCGTCCACTATCGCCATGACCCGGCCGACCCCCGCAGCCTGGGGCACAACAATATCTTTGCCCTCTGCGAGGATCGCGATGGTGGGCTGTGGATCGCCACCCGCGGTGGTGGTATCGACCGCCTCGACCGCGCCAGCGGCACCTTCACCCACTACCGCCACGACCCGGCCGACCCTAGCAGCCTCAGCTCAGACTCCATTCTCGCGATCGCCGAGGACCAGCGCGGCGCCCTCTGGATCGGCACCGAGGACGGCGGGCTCAACCGCCTCGACCGCGCCAGCGGCGCCTTCACCCGCTATCGCCACAACCCGACCGACCCTGGCAGCCTCAGCTCCAACACGGTTGCCGTGCTGTTCGTCGATCGCGGCGGCGCACTGTGGGCCGCGACCTGGGATAGCGGGCTGGATCGTTTCGACCCGGCCAGCGACAGCTTTGTCCACTACCGCCCGAATGACGGTGTGCCGAACAGTAAGATCAACGGGATCAATGGAGACTCGGCCGGGAACCTCTGGCTCAGCTCGAACCTGGGCCTTATGAAGCTCGACCCGCGCAGCGGGGCCACCATGAGCTTCACGAATGAGTCCGCGGGCCTGCCACCCGGCGGCTTTCCTCTGAACAGCTCTGCCATAGGTCGTAGCGGAGAGATCTTGCTTGGGGCGGCTGATAGTCTGGTCACCTTTTTCCCCGAGCAGATCAGCGCCCGTGTCGAGACACCCGTGGTGGTGATCACCCGCTTTCTCCTGAAGAACGAGCCCGTCACCATCGGGGGCGCATCGGCGCTGGCAACGTCGATCAACGAGACCAGCGACCTCACCCTCTCCTACTACGATCAGGTAATCCGCTTTGAGTTCGCCGCCCTCGACTACCGCGCGCCGCAGGCTATGCGCTACCGCTACCGGCTCGAGGGTTTCGACCAGGGCTGGATCGAGACCAGCAGCGAGCGACGCGCCGCAACCTATACCAATCTTGACCCGGGGAGCTACGTCTTCCGCGTGCGGGCCAGGAACGGCGACGGGGTCTGGGGCCAGGCAGAGCGCAGCATCCGGATCACGATCACCCCGCCCTGGTGGAAGGCCTGGTGGTTCCTGATGCTGGCCACCGTCGCGGTCGCGGCGACTAGCATCGGCGCGGTGTACCAGCGGCTTAGCCGTATGTACGGCCAGCAGCGCCGCCTGGAGATCGAGGCCGCCGCACGGACGAGCGAGCTGACCGCGGCCAACGCCAGCCTGGCCGTTGAGGTGGCCGAGCGCAGCCGCGCCGAGCAGGCAGTCCGCGCCGCCCACGACGACCTCGAACGCCAGCTCACGATCGAGCGCGAGCTCATCATGAGTCATAACCTCGACACGCTGCTCGGCCGCATCCTGGAGCAGATCGGGCAGGCCGTCGACTTCGTCACGGCAGGGATCTTCACCGCCGACGGCGAGGAGCTCGTGCTGCGGGCCATCCGCAGCAACTACCTACAGCCCAGGGCGCACCCGATACGGCTCACGCTGGAGCGCGTCCCACCGCTGAGTCAGGCGATGGACTCCGGCAGGGTGCATGTGCTCGCCAACCCCGGTG
>JAAXUL010001114.1 GCA_013336035.1 Chloroflexales bacterium | reverse complement strand
CGACGGCCCACTGCGGTCATCACGCGGCGGCCCATACCCACGGTCCCGGCTCTCGCGCGGCGGCCCACTGCGGTCATCACGCGGCGGCCCATACCCGCGGTCCCGGCTCTCGCGCGGCGGCCCACTGCGGTCATCACGCGGCGGCCCATACCCACGCTCGCGCGACGGCCCATACCCCTCGCGTGGCCGGTCCTCGCGTCGCCCGTACGAGCCCCCATCGCGCTCGCGCGACGGCCCATACCCCTCGCGTGGCCGGTCCTCGCGTCGCCCGTACGAGCCCCCATCGCGCTCGGCGTCAGGGCGCGGGCGACGTGGGCCATCCCCACCGGCGGCATCGTCGCGGCGGCTGTAGGCGACACCAGCAGCGGCAGCAGCCCCGGCCGCCCCGGCCGCCCCGGCGCCATATCGGCGACCCTCATCCTCCTGGGCGCTCTCCTCACGGGGCGGGCGGGCGGGGACATGTGCCCGCAGGCCGGCCACCTCCTCGTCTGAGAGCGGACGGTACTCGCGCAGGGCCAGGTCGCCAAGGAGCAGGTCGCCCTCGCGGATGCGGATGAGGCGGCGCACCTCGTAGCCAAGGGTCTTAGCCGTCTCGCGGATCTGGCGCTTGCGACCCTCGCGCAGCACCACCACATACCAGACACCCTCGTCAGTTGTCTCGGCGAGAGCCACCTTGGCAGGGGCGGTCATCTCGCCATTGAGCAGCAGGCCATTGCGCCACTCGCGCAGGGCGTCAGCCTCGAGGGGCCGGTCGAGGAGCACCCGATACTCCTTCTCGACCTCAAACTTCGGGTGGGTGAGGTGATGGGTCAGCTCGCCATCATCGGTGAGCAAGATCAGGCCCTCGCTATCCACATCGAGGCGCCCGACAGGAAAGACGCGGGTGGGCACATCGACCAGCTCGACGACCGTCGGGCGGCCATGGGGGTCATCAACCGTCGAGACAAAGCCCGCCGGCTTATGCAGCATGATATAAGTACGCTGGCTAGGCTGACGGACCGGCGCGCCGTCGACTAGGATGGCATCCTGCTCCAGGTCAACCCGCGTGCCCGGCTCCTGGACAACGCGCCCATTGACGGTGACCCGGCCGGCAGCGATCAGGGCCTCACAATCGCGGCGGGAGGCGATCCCGGCGCTGGCGAGGACTTTCTGCAGACGTTCTGCGCTCACAAAAACCTTCCTACGGCCGCTGGTGGGCCATGTGATGTGATACACGCGCCGGCCATCGCCGCGGCATCGCGCCGAGGCGCTCAGGCGAGCGCTCAGGGGGACAGTTCGTGGGTTGCAGCAAAAGGGCAACGTAGCTCAGTATACCACAGGGGGTCACACCACTCAGACTACGCAAAGGCGGATTCGGTTCGCCCGATGCGGTAGAATACAGTGTGCCGGTGTCGTCCTCCCGTCCGGCCGTAGGCCACCCTATGAATCAGGACCCGGCCCGCCAGATCTTCCCGCCATTTCTGCCCATCTGGCTCCGCGAGCGTATCGGCACGCCGGAGCTACGGCCGGGTATGGTCCGCGAGGGCAACGCCACCATCCTCTACGCCGACCTGAGCGGCTTCACACTGCTGACCGCGGCCTTTGCGACGTTGCCCGACGGGGCCGAGCGTCTGCACGACACCCTCAACCGCTGCTACTCATCGCTGATCGAGACGATCGGGGCCTACGGCGGCGACGTCGCCTCGATCGCGGGCGACGCCCTGACGGCCTGGTGGCCTGACCAGCTCGACCTGGACCTAGGGCGCCGCTGCGGCCAGGCGATGCTGGCGGCCGTGGCGGCCCTGCCGACGGTCATTACCCCCAAAGGCCCCTTTCGCTTTGCCCTGCGTATCGGCGTAAGCGCCGGCCTGGTGCATGCCTCGCTGGTCGGCCTGCCGAGCCACGGGCTCCACTTTGTGCTGAGCGGTCCGGCCGTCGCCGCCGCCGTCGCCGCCGAGCGCAACAGCGAGAAGGGCGCCTTCTTGCTGGCCGAGTCTACCGCCGCCGAAGAGCCAGCGGGCCCACCAGCGCCCCTCGCCGCTACGGTGCCCCTCAGCTGGGAGCACTTCATCCCCCCAAGCTTCGCCGAGCGCCTGCGCCTCAACGATCTGACTGCCGAATACCGCCGCTGCGTCCCCGTCTTCGCCGCCTTCGATCTGCCGCGCCGGCCAGAGCATCTGCACCCATTGGTCGTCCAGGTGCAGGCCGTTGTGCGGCGCTGGGGCGGCTGGCTCAATGAGATCGAGGTCGGCGACAAAGGGTCTATCTTTGTGCTGCTCTTCGGCGCCCCCGTGGCCCGCGGTGACGACCCGAGCCGCGCCGTGGGGTGCTGCCTCGAGCTGCGCGAGCGGGGGCTGGTGACCCAGGCCGGCATCACGCTGGGCTGGCTCTTCGTTGGCGCCGTCGGCAGCTCCGAGCGGCGTGTCTACACCGCCCAGGGCGACGACATGAACCTCGCCGCCCACCTGATGCAGCTGGCCCCGCTGGGCGCGGTTGTCGTCTCGGGCCGCGTGCGCAACGATGTGATGGGCCGCTACACCACCACCGAGCCGATCAAGGTCTTCACCAAGGGGCACCCAGACCCAGAGGGCGTGCCCATGGCCCAGGTGGTATCCGCGCCCGCCGCCGCCGGGCGTAGCGATAGGCGAGGCGGCGGGGCTGCCCTGCCGGACGCCGTCGTCGTCGTCGGCCGGGTCGGCGAGCGCCGGGTAATGGACGAGGCTGCCGAGGCCGACGCGCGCGGCCAGCCCACCCTCATCCTCGTCGAGGGCGAGTCGGGGATTGGCAAAAGCTGCCTGCTCCAGGAGCTATTCGTACACTGGTGCGAGCGGGGGCGGGCGGGCTTCTCCTCGATGCCGAGCACGCGACCGTCGGGGGCGAATTCGATGACGCCGAAGTCGCCGGGGTTCGAGACCCAGTAGGGGAAGATCGTGGCGCCGCGCTCGCACTC
>JAAXUL010000337.1 GCA_013336035.1 Chloroflexales bacterium | reverse complement strand
ATGTGATTGGCCATTAGTGGCCTGACAGCCCTACTTGTGCGGGAGGTTTGATTGCGGGGAGGGCAAGCCCTCTCAGCCGCAGCGCACCAGGAAGCGAAATGCTTGCGGGGCGTCGGCCCGCACGCCGCTTGCCCTCGAACTCTATTGCGTGTACAATCTACACGCAATAGAGTAGAGCGACGAGGGGGCAGATGATCCGGCTCGGCTTCGCGGTACGGGCGGTTGGGCGGCCAGGGCTGGCCGCGGGCGGCGGGCGCGGCGCCCCCCCCCACCTGAGCGTCGCCCTCGCCCGGCTCGCCGATATGCTGGCCTACCTGGGCCAGATCGGGGTCGGCCTCTACCGGGCCGCCCTCGCCCTGCCGCCCAGCGAGGGCTTCACCCAGCTGGCCGCCTGCGCGCCGCAGCTCGAGGTCCTGGCTGCGCGCCTCGCCGCCCAGGGCGTGCGCGTCACCGTCCACCTCCCCCTCGAGCACTCGCTGGCCACCGCCGACGAGGCCCACGCGGCCGCGGCCACGGCCAGCATCGAGGCCACGGCGGCCCTGCTGGCGGCCCTCGACGCCCGGCGCCCCCCTGGCCCCGCCGAGGGCGTCATGGTCGCCCACCTCGGCGCGCCCGCCGCTGACACGGGCGCCGCCCGGCGCTTCGCCGCCCGCTACCTGGCCCTCTCAGCGCGCGCCCGCGCCCGCCTGGCCATCGAGCACGAGGGCGCCGGCCCAAGCCTTGGCCGGCTCCTCGAGCTGCACCAGGCCTGCGGCGTGCCCGTGGTCTTCGACGCCCTCCACCACGATCTGCACAACCCCGAGGGGCTCCCCCTGGGCCTGGCCCTGGGCCTGGCCCTGGCCACCTGGCCGCCTGGCGTGCGCCCCAAAGCCCACCTGAGCACCCCCCGCAGCGAGGCCCACCTGCTGCCCGGGCGCGCCGGCGAGCCGCCGCGCGTCGTGCCGCCCCGCCCCGGCCAGCACGCCGACTTCGTTGCCGCCGGCGACCTCGAGCGCCTCCTGCTGGCAGCCCGGGGCCTCCCGCCCTTCGACCTGATGCTCGAGGCCAAGGCGGGCGACCTGGCCCTCGCCCGCCTACGCGCCGAGATCGCCCGCCGCGCCCCCGGGCTCGCCACACGCCTGAGCTAGGCTGTGTATAATGAGCGCACGTAAGGGCGCAACATACTACGCCCGCACATGTGTAGCCGATGGAGATTTCATCTATGAGTCAGCCACGTCCCAAAGGAAAGCCAACTCCGCCGCCAAGCAGCCCCCTGCCCGGCATCCTCTCGGCCGTCGTCGTCCTGCTCGTCCTCGGCCTGATAGCCGGCCTGCTCATCAGCCGCTCGGGCGACCAGAGCGCCGCCGCCCCCACAGAATCCCCCGCCGCCCCGACGCTGCCCCCCGTCGAGGCGCCGACCGTCGCGGCCGAGCCGACCAGCCCCCCCGCGGCCCCCGTGGCCGGCGTGCTCCCCACCGCCACGACCTACAACTTCGACGCGGCGCCGCCCATGAGCATCGATCCCGCCAAGAAGTACACCGCCACGATCAAGACCCCCCGCGGCGACATCGTCGTCGAGCTGCTGCCCGACATCGCCCCGCAGACGGTCAACAGCTTCGTCTTCCTCGCTCGCCAGAACTTCTATAACGGGCTCACATGGCACCGCGTCATAGCGGGCTTCATGGCCCAGGGCGGCGACCCAACCGGCACCGGCACCGGCGGCCCCGGCTACACCGTCCCGGCCGAGTTCACCGACAAGATCCTCTACGACCAGCCCGGCATTGTGGCTATGGCCCGCGCGTCTGACCCCAACAGCGCCGGCTCGCAGTTCTTCATCACCACCGCCCCGGCGGACTTCCTCAACAGCCAGTACACCATCTTCGGCCGCGTCATCGAGGGCCAGGCCATCGTCGATGGCATACCCCTGCGCGACCCCGACAGCGCCACCACCCCCGGCGAGACAATCCTGGGCATCACGATCAGCGAGCAGTAGCAGCGAATCAAGATACGAGTAAGCGAATGTCCCCGGCAAACGGGGACATTCGCTTACTCGCTCGCTATTCGTGGCTCACTTCTTCCGCCCGAACAGCCCGCGCTGCTTCGGCGGCTCCACCGTCTGGCGCAGGGCGTCGAGGTCGCTGTCGATGGCCGGCTGTGGCGTCGGGGGGGAGGGTGGAGGTGGGGGCGGCGCGGCCGCCTGGTCCTTCAGCTCGTCGAGCGAGATCCGCTTGCCCGCGGCGCCGCTCACCACCACCTCGCCGCTTATCGCCTGCTCCTGGCTCGCCAGCTCGTCGAGCGAGGCCCGCCGCCCGGCGACCGCCGCGGGCTCCTGGGCCGGGGGCGTGCTAGTCTCCAGCGAGGTGGCCGGCTCCAGCGGGACCGGCCTAGGAGCAGACACGATCGGCTCGATGATCGCGCCAGCGTACGGGCTCTGCTCGCGCTCGACACCAAGCGCCACTAGCCACCGCCACAGGCGGGCGCGCCGCTGGGGAGCGTCCTCGGGCAGGTGCAGGGGCCGCCCGCGGGCGTCGATCACCACCCCGAGGCTGCTGCCCGCCACATCACCGCCGTCGGACTCTACGACCTCGCCGGGGGCCGCGGTGCCCACGCGCGTGCCGCCCGCGGGCCGCACCTTCAGGTGGCCAAAGCGCCCCTGGGGCAGATCCAGGCGCGCGATCTCGCCGTGGCACACGCTCACCCGCTGAGAGCGACCGCCCACCACGCTCAGCTCCACCTCGGCCGCCGCATCGCCCGCGCGGCCCTCGCCCAGCAGCGTCACCACGCTGGCCAGGGGAACATTGCGCAGCAGATCGCGGTCGGTCACGGTGACCGCGGCGTCTGGGTCGAGGCCCGCCAGAGCGCCACCCGTCACCAGCAGGCCGAGGGTGTCGAGGTAGACATCAATGATCGGGTGGTCGTGCTCACCCGTCGGCTCGAGGGCGTCGAGCAGGGTGAGCAGGGCCAGGCCGAGCTGCGGCGCGTGAGCCAGAACCCCGCCCCCGGCCACGAGCCAGTCGTAGTCGTCTACGGCGGCCTCATCGCGCAGGGCGGCGTAGGCGGCGCGCAGGGCCTCGCGGGCCAGGGCGTGCTCGATATAGATATCCTCGCGGCTAGAGGGCATAATCTGGGGCCGCAGGGCCCGGTTGAGCAGACGCTCAGTGAGAATAGCCGCATCGATCGGGAAGGGCAGCCAGCGGGCCAGATCCGCCACGCCCGACCCAGCCAGCAGATCAGTCAGGCCATAGACCGTCCCTGTCGCGCCGAGGACGGCCGGGTGAAAGCGGCCCGGGGCCGCGTAGAAGGCCGCGCTCGCGCTGGCCCCCACATCGACGGCCAGCACCCGGCGGCCGGTCCGCTCGGCCAGGAAGCGGGTCATCAGGCCCTCGACCTCGCAGACGGTCCGCACAGGGGCGCGGCTCATACGGCGCAGATTGCCGATGCCTGGCAGACGAGGGAGGATCTGCTTCTCATAGAGACGGGCCAGCTCCTGGCGGGCCGGGTCGAGGTTGGCCCGGTCAAGGGCGGGGCGCAGATTATCGACCACGAAGATCTCGGCCCGGTCCGAGAGCGCCTCGACCACACGCTCGCGGGCGTCGCTGTTACCGGCATAGATCACCGGGCGGGCCGTTACCTCCTGACGCTGCTGGCCGCTCGCGTCAACCCCCGAGCTGAGGGCGGTGAGGCCGACGATGTGGGCCAGGCGGTTGACGGCGTCGACGGCCCCGTGCTCGAGGCCGCCCGCGATCAGCACGCTGTCGGGGTGCAGGCTCAGCAGGGTCTCGACCTGGCGCTCGATCCACGATCGCTCGGCGGGGCCGATCGCGGGCTGGCCGGCCGCATCGTCAAGCGTCACCACCTGGAGCAGCGCGGTGTAGGTGGCGCGACTGGCGTGGACAGCGCTGCGGGCCGAGATATCAGCGGCGATAGCCGTGATCACCAGGGCCATGGTGCCGGCGGCGCTCGTCGCCACCAGCACCTGGTTGACGCCGTCGCGCTCGCTGCTCTGGGGCATAATCAGCTGGCCATCGCGCAGCAGCTGGCGGCCGGTCATCTCCGAGATCGCCGCGGCGGCCTCGAGGATGCCGTAGAGGGCGTTGTTATAGGGCGCCTCGACGCTACTGCTGGTCTCGGCGTGGCCCACCATGCGGCTCTCGCCCTCGACCTGATCGACCAGCGTGACCCGTGTGATCAGGCTGCCGACCTCGGCCACCAGCACCGCGCCCAGTGTCTCTGCCATAATACCTGTCTCGCTCGCTATCGCTCGCTTCGCCGGCCCCTTACTCTCTTACACCAGAGCCCGGAACCAGTTGACGATGAACTCGAGTCGCGCGTTGAGGGCCGTCAGGTAGGTCAGGATGCTGCCGGCGAAGAAGAACCCGAAGGCCACCATCAGCAGCCAGCGCCCGACACTGGCCCCAAATGCGACCACGCGCCCGCCGGGTGTCTCGCGCGGCACCGTAAAGTAGAAGTAGCACAGGGTCAGCACAACGCCGAGCACCAGCAGCACAGCGCCGACGGCCTGCAGCGGGTCGCCGCCCACAGGCCTGGCCGTATCGAGGATCTGGGGCCACAGGGTGCCCAGCAGCGCCCCGCCGACGGCCAGGGCGGTGCCAACGCCGAAGAGCAGGGCCAGCGGGATGTTGGCCAGCCACGACAGCGTCTGCCGCCCCATGAGGCGGGTCAGCAGCAGCAGCCCCAGGAGCCACGGCACCAGCCGCAGCCCGAGGTTGGCCGGGTTGCCCGCCGAGGCCAGGGCGCCGAGGGCGGCCGGGCGCAGCACCTGATGGTAGACCACCACCAGGGCGTAGCCAAGCGAGACGCCAACAAAGAGGTACTGGGCGACCCTGTAGGCCGGGTTGTCGCCGAGCAGACGGCTGAAGACCAGCAGCGTAAGCAGCACCGCCACGAATCCGCTGATCATAGTGGCTAGCTCATCACCGCTCACGCGACACCTCCTCGGGCAGCCCGCCCACGGGCGATGGCCGCTGCCACGGCCCCAACCACCAGGAGCACCAGGAAGGCCGCCACGGCGTACCAGAGCTGCCCCATCGCGTGCGCCACCGCGGTCGTGTCGCCGGCCTGGCCGCTCGCCACAAGGGCGAGCGCCCCCTGCCGGCCCGCGAGGTGATAGATATTCGGCAGCCGCAGGTAGGGCTGGACAAGCGGCTGGGCCTCCTGGGGCAGCAGAAAGGCCATCGGCACCGTGCGGGCCGCCGGGTGCACCTGCTCCATCCAGGCCTGCACGTCCTGGGACTGGTCGGCCATCACAAGGATCATGCTCAGATTGCTGATGCCGGTGAAGCGCGGCGTGCCGTCAGGCAGATTGGCCACCAGGCTCTGGGTGGCGTCCTGGCCATCAAAGTCCGAGCTCAGCTCGCCGCGCAGATCCTGCACCATGCTGCGCAGGGCCAGCTCGCCGCCCGGCCGATAACCGAGCAGCACATAGTCGCGCCCACCAAAGTTCACATTGTTCTCGGTATTATAGCCCGCGGCCCGCAGCGGCTCGATCAGATCGAACGAGAGCAGCGTGCCCTGCAGGTCGGTGCTGACCAGGATCAGCTTCGTCTTCTTGGCGACCAGGCGCCCGATGACGGCCTCCTCGAGCGGGCGCAGCTCGCTGCTGCGCTGGGCGCCCCACTCGTAGGCCACCAGCACCACGTCCTCGCTGCCGAGGCCGTCGAGGAGCGCCCCCAGCTCCGCGGCCCCCGGGGCCCGAGGCGTAGCTGTCTGGAAGGGCGTCGTGAGCGCCGGCGCCAGGAGGGCGGCGAGCAGAGCAATGGCCAGCAGCGCGTAGAGCAGGCGATCGAGGCCGATCCGCTGCCAGCGGGTCAGCGGGGCGGGGGGGGCCTGGGTCACAGGCTCGGGGTAGGGCGCCTGGCTGATGCGCTGCAGCAGCCCGATCGACGCCAGCTGCTCGGCGGTGCGCTGGTACAGGGGGCGCTGGGGGACAGCCGCGGCCGCCACGGCGGCGATCTGGGGCTCCTCCTCCTGCTCGGACCCGCCGAGGCGCCGCAGCCAGTCGAGGGTCTGGCCCTCGCTGCTGTCAACGGGGCGCTCGGGCTCGGGCACCCGCAGCCAGCTCGGCAGCTCAGCCCCGCTGAGGAAGCTGTTACTCTCGCCCTGCTCGGCAACTGGCGCCGGCCGGCGAGGCGGCGGGGGCGGCGGGGCGCCCGGCTGAGGCGCCGCGGGCGGCTCATCGGCTACACCGCGCAGCCACGAGGGCAGGCCAGGGTCAGCCGGAGTATCGGCGGGGCCGTCGCCGCCGGGGCTGTCGTCAGCGATAAGCCACGGCGGCAGATCCTTCGAGGGGGCCGGGGGAGGCGGAGCCGCGTCGGCTGGCGAAGGCGGGGCCTCTGGCGTCTCAGCGCGCAGCCAGGCCGGCACGTCATCGGCCTGCGAGGGCGCCGCGGGATCAGCCAGGGCATCGCGAATCCACGACGGGTCAGACGTGGCCGGGCTATCATCGCGCAGCCAGCCAGGCACATCATCGGACGCTGGCGGGGGGGGTGAGCTATTGGCATCACGCAGCCAGGACGGCACCTCTTCCCCACCCGCCGGCGGCGCGGGCTCGTCCGCCCCACGCAGCCAGTCCGGCACATCGCCGCTCGGCCCCGGCTCGCGCGCCCCGCCCGGAGGTAGCTCAGCCTCGCGCAGCCATGATGGCATCTCATCGGCGGCGGCGGCCGACGGGGCTGGAGCATCGGCCTCCTGGGGCCAGGGGGGAGGCTCGGCCGGCGCGGGCGCATCGGCGTCGCGCAGCCAGGCCGGCACATCAAGATTATCGGTAGATCCGACGAGGCGATCGGTTGGCGGCCTGATCGCGGCGTCGCGCAGCCAGCCCGGCTCATCGTCGACGGGCGGCTCATCATCGGCCTCGCCCTCGTCGCCGCCCAGCTCGCGCAGCCAGGCCGGCACCTCGGCGCTGCCTGCCAGATCAGACGGAGGCGTCTGATCGTGGCGCCCGCGCTGCGCCTCGTCGACATCGGACTCGCCCGAGTCCTGAAGCCAGCCAGGCAGCTGATCCGCGGCCTCATCGACAGGGCCCTTGCCCATCCAGTTTGCCGAGACCGTGCTCGCATCAGGTCCGGGCACATCGTCGGCCAGCCAGCCCGGCACCTGGGGGTCGAAGCGCGGCTGCGAGTCGGTCGCCTCGGCCTCGATAGCGCGCGCCACCTCGTCGTCGCTCAGATCGCGGAGCCAGTCGGGGACACCGCTAGCGTCCTCGGGGGTGCTGATCGGCTCAGACAGAGGCTCGGACCGGGCGTCAGGGTCATGGCCCATGCTACGCAGCCAGTCGGTGGCGCCGATGGGCATCCTGATCCGCGAGCTAGTGCTAGGCTGCTGGTCATCCTGGCCGGCGGGCCAGGGCGTCTGCGCGGGCGGCGGCTGATCGTCGCCCTGGTCGGTCAGCCACGCGGGGGCGTCGAACGGATCGGGGTTCGCGGGCGGCGGCTCCGCGTCAGCGGCGCGAGGCTCGAGATCGGCGAGCCAGTCGGGGGCGGCGGAGCTGCTCGCACTGTCGTCGGCCACCTCGCTCTGCAGCTCGCGCAGCCAGGTCGGCATCTCGTCGGCGCCGCCGGCTGACCCGGCCGCGGGCGCGGCGGGGCCAGAGCGCCCGGCTGGGCGCGCGGGTAGGGGCACATTACGAAGCCAGGGTGGCAGATATTCCATGTTACCGATCAAGGTAAGGTGTATCGAAGCCGAGGAGCACGCGGACTCCGGCCACGAATGCACCAATAGCGGCGCCGACCAGCAGCCCGCGGGCGCCGGCCAGGGCCACGTAGTCATTGAGCCACTGGGCGGCAACCCCGACGCCGGGCAGGGCGGCGACAGGCGGCAGCTGGGCAAGCAGCACCAGGGCCGCCACAACGATGATCACCATCGCCTCGGCGCTGCCGCGGCGCAGGGCCCGCAGCGCGGCGCTGAGGCTAAAGAAGGCCAGCAGGGCCAGCA
>JAAXUL010001113.1 GCA_013336035.1 Chloroflexales bacterium | reverse complement strand
CTATGCGTCTGGGCGTCGCCCTCGGCGCCCGCTGCTGCTTCTACAATTACGCCAATATCGAGCGGACCTACCCACCGCCCTTCAGCCTCTTCGAGCGCTACAGCTTTCGCCACGCCGCCCACGCTATGGCCTGCAATCAGGAGGCGGCGACAATTATCCGCCGCCACGGCTACACCGGCCCGCTCACGATTGTCCCCCAGTTCGGCGTTGACACGGATATCTTCTCGCCGAAGAGAGACGAGCAACGGAAGACGGAAGGCGCCCCAGTCGCTTCGCCCTTTGTCGTAGGCTATGTGGGCCGGCTGGTGCCCGAGAAGGGTATCCTCGATCTCGTAGAGGCGGTTGGCGGGCTGCCGCCCCACGTCCGGCTGCGCCTGGTCGGCGACGGCAGCCAGCGCCCCGCTATCGAGCGGCGCATCGCCCAGCTCGGCCTGGGCAGCCGGGTCACGATCGCGCCCGCCGTAGGCAGCACCGAGGTGCCCGCCGCCATCCGCGCCCTCGACGCCCTGGCCCTGCCCTCGCGCACGACCCCCTCGTGGAAAGAGCAGTTCGGGCGTATCCTGATCGAGGCGATGAGCTGCGGCGTGCCAGTGGTTGGCTCGAGCTCGGGCGAGATCCCCCACGTGATCGGCGCCGCCGGCCTTGTCTTCCCCGAGGGCGACGTCGCCGCGCTCAGAACGACGCTCGCCCACCTCGCCGACAACCCCGCTCTGCGCGCCGATCTGGCCTACCGTGGGCGCGAGCGGGCCCTCGCTAGCTACACCCAGGCCGCCATCGCTCGCCGCCACGTCGAGGTCTACGCGGCGATGCTCGCCCCGGCAACCTAGCTCTGCGCGTGTTATCCACAGGTTGTGCACAATTCGGGATAACTTCGCTTGCGCCGGCCCATAAACGGCCAGATCGCCTCATTTTCGCGGCCCGCCGGCGCCCTCTAACCTGACTCATTTATGTTGCCCGCCCGGAGCCCTTTCAGGACGGGCCCCGGCAGCGTATACTGACATGCAGATTCAGTCCGTTTTGGCAAATCGCAGCCCCGAGCCCCCCACGCTCGAGGCGACCGTGCTCCGTATGCAACGTGCCAGCCTGCGGAGAGCGACCAGCTCCGCGACCTCACGTCGCGCCCGGAGCCGCCCGAGCAGCATATGACAGCCCCCGGGCCACTCTCCCGCCGGCCTCCTACCTGGCTGGCCACCCTCCTCCTGATCGGGCTTGCCCTGCTGCCCCGTGTCGCCGGCCTCGACGACTTCTACACCACCGACGAGGCCTACTTCTGGCAGGACCGGGTCGACCGCTTCAGCGACGCGCTGAGCATGGGCGACTGGGCTACGACAAATCAGACCGGCCACCCCGGCGTGACGACAATGTGGCTCGGCGCACTCGGCGAGCGCCTGGCCGGCGAGATGGGCGCCCCAGCGCCCGCCCAGGGCGCCGGCGCTGCGTTCCTCGCCTATCTGCGCGCCCCTCTGGCGCTCACCAACGCCCTGGCCGTCGGCCTCGGCTACCTGCTGCTGCTACGGCTGCTCAGGCCAGGCACGGCCCTGCTCGCCGCCCTGCTCTGGGCGACCTCGCCGTTCCTGATCGCGCACAGCCGGCTGCTGCACCTCGACGCCCTGCTCACCACCTTCACGACCCTCAGCCTACTCTGCCTGCTGGTGGCCACCTCGCCGCGCCCACCCGGCAGATGGCGCCCTCTGGCCCTCGCTGCCTCGGGCCTGTTCGGCGGCCTGGCCCTGCTGACCAAGGCCCCCGCCCTGCTAGTTGTGCCCGCCTCGGGGCTGTTCCTGCTCATCGCCGCGCTGCGCGGGGGGCCCTGGGGTCGCCGCGCGCTGCTCGGCGCCTGCGGGCGCGCCGGGGCCCGCATGGCCGTCTGGCTGGCCGTGGCCGCGCTCACCTTCGTGGCCCTCTGGCCGGCGATGTGGGTGAGCCCGCTGGGGGCCCTTGGCGCGGTGGCGGCCGAGGTGCTCGAGAACGGCACCCAGCCCCACAACTCGGGCAACTTCTTTATGGGGCAGGCCGTGGCCGACCCGGGGTGGTCGTTCTACCTGGCGGTGATGGCCTGGCGCGGCGAGGTCGTGACCCTGCTCGGCCTCGCGGCCCTCGTGGCCGTCAGTGGCTACAGGCTCACCGGGTTATGGCGCCGCCGCGCCCTCGCCGCGCTGGCCGAGACCGATGCGAGCGAGCGCTGGGTGACGGCGGCCCTGGTGGTCTTTGTGGCGCTTTTCACCCTGGCTATGACCCTGCTGGCCAAGAAGTTCGACCGCTACCTGCTGCCAATCTGGCCCGCGCTCCAGATCCTCGGCGCGATCGGCCTGATGACGCTTCTGCGTGCCTTGAGCGCCTGGGCCCACGTGCTCGCCGCGCCGACCAGGCGCGCCCTGGCATGGTCTGTCGCCGTGATCATCCTGGCGGCCAGCGTGCTGCCGTCGGCGCTCTACCGGACCTACTACCTCGCCTACTACAACCCGCTCCTGGGCGGCGGAGCGCCCGCCCAGGAGGTGCTGCTGGCGGGCTGGGGCGAGGGCATGGAGCAGGTGGGGGCCTGGCTCAGCGCGCGGCCCGACCTGCGGCGCGGCGCCGTGCTCTCGTGGATCCCCCCCACCCTCACGCCCTTCGTGCCGCCCGACGTGCCGGTCTACGATCTCGACCTCGACACGGTGGTCAAGCCGGCCAACTACGCGGTCGTCTACACCAGCGTGGCCGACCGCGACACGCGCGCCGTCGCCGAGGCCTACGCCCTTCAGACGCCGCCCCTCTTCACGCTGCGCGTGAAGGGCGTCACCTACGCCACCGTCCACCAGCTCCCGCGGCCCTTCACCACATCCGTCGACGCCGTCTTCAGCGGCGTCCACCTGCGGGGCTACAGCAGCCACATCCTCGGCTCGACCCTGGTGATCACGCCGTCCTGGGACATCCAGGTGGACCGGCCGGGC
>JAAXUL010000336.1 GCA_013336035.1 Chloroflexales bacterium | reverse complement strand
GCCCGCGCCGCCGGAACCTCCAGCGCGGCGGCCCCAGCCCCTACCTGGGCCTGCGTGCATTTTCGTACGCCGAACGCGCCTGCTATGCTGGCCGCGCCCGCGTTCTGGCCCAGGCCACGGCCCTGCTGACTACCCCCGGCGAGGAACGGGCGCTGCTTTTTATTACCGGTGCGAGCGGGAGCGGCAAGTCGTCGTTCGCCCAGGCCGGGCTTATCCCGGCGCTCGAGGAGCACTACCGGGCGCGCGGCGTGCTTGTGCGCAGCCTGGTGGCCGGGCCTGGCCGCAAGCCCGGCGCCGCATTGGCCGACGCAGTGAGCCGCCTTGGGCTGGAGGTTGAACCTGCGCTGGCCGTCGACCAGCGCCCCGCCGACACACCCAGACCCCTTGAGCCTGGGCAGGTGGCGGTGCTGGTTTTCGACCAGTTCGAGGAACTCTTCACCCAGGCTGAGGCCGAGGAGCGGGCCACCGCTTTCGCCATCCTGGAGTCCCTGGCCACCCTCGCAGGGCGGCGCGCGCACGTGCTCGCCACGCTTCGCAGCGACTTCCTGCCCGATCTATTCGAGCATCCCGCGCTCTACGATCTGGCCAAGCAGAGCATCGACTTGCGCACGATGCGCCCGGCCGACCTGCGCGAGGCGATTCTTCAGCCGATCCAAGCGACCTACCCCGAGAAGCAGATCGAGCCGGCCCTGCTCGCGCGTCTGGCCAACGACGCCTCGGGCGACGCCACCTATCTGCCGTTGCTCCAGATGACCCTCGACGATCTGTGGCGGCGGGGGAGCATGACCCTTGGCGCCTACGGCAGCATGACGGACGCGATCAGTCTGCGCGCCGAGGAGGTGTATGCGTGCCGTGACTACGATGGCGCCTGCGCGCAGCAGCGCCCCGCCGACGAGCAGGCGGCAATCCTGGAGCTACTGCTCGACCTGGTGGAGGTGTCGCTCGACGACGACGCGCGCCGCGACGTGCGCCGCCGCCGTGCTGTCGACGAGCTGGTCGGCGACCAGGGCGAGCGGGTGGCGCTCCTGGCCGACCTGGTGGCTGCCCGTCTTCTGAGCGTCGTTACCGAGCATGAGGCCGGCGCCGAGATCGAGCTGGTCGACCTCATCCACGAGAGCCTGATCGCCAACTGGGAGCGGCTGCGCAAGGCTGTCGCCGAGCGCCGGGCCGAGCTCCAGCGCCGCGTGCGCCTCGAGGCCGCCGTGGCCGAGTGGCTTGCCGCAGGGCGCACAGACGACTGTCTGCTGAGCGGGGCCAGGCTCAGCGAGGCCGAGAGCCTGGCCGAGCGACGCGACGTGGCTCTGCGGCGGCCCGAGGTCCATGAGCTGCTGCGCCAGAGTCTCGCCCGGCGCAACGCCGAGCGCGAGCGCGAGCTTGCCCAGGCGCGGGCCGTGGCCGAGGCCGAGCGCCGCCAGGCCGAGGTCGAGAAGCGCACCAGTCGCCGCCTACGTCGCGGCTCCTTCGCCCTCGCCGGGGCCCTGCTGCTCACCCTGGGCGCCCTGGTCACGGCCCTTGGCTTCTGGCGTGTCTCGCAAGACCAGCTGCGGCTCAGCGAGGCCCAGCGCCTCGCCTTCGCGGCCAACAGCCCCGGCCACGAGGATCCCGAGACGGCGGTGCTCCTCGCCGCCGAGGCGGTTAGCCTCGATGAGAGCCCGATCACGGTAGACGCCCTGCGCTCCGCCATGCTGCGCGACAATCTGGACGCAATCTACAGCGGCCACACCGCAGGCGTCATCAGCGTCGAGCCGAGTCCCGTCGACAGTCGGCTGGTGACGACCTCGAAAGACACGACGGCCCGCCTCTGGGCCGCGGACGGAACGCTGCTCGCCACGCTGGCCGGCCATACCGAGCAGGTCAACAGTGCCGCGTTCAGCCCTGATGGCAGCCGCATCCTGACCGCTTCCGACGACGACACCGCCCGCCTCTGGGCCGCGGACGGAACGCTGCTTGCCGTGCTCGCCGGCCATAGCGATGATGTCATTCGCGCCAGCTTCCATCCCGACGGTCGACTGCTGCTGACCGCCTCGATCGATGGCACGGCCCGGCTCTGGGATGTCGACGGCAGCCTGCTGCGAGTCCTCGCGGAACACGAAGGGGCGCTGCTCGACGCCGCCTTCAGCCCTGATGGGAGCATGATCGTCACCGGCGACGCGCTCGGCACGGCCCGCATCTGGGGGAGCGACGGCGCATTGATCGCCCTGCTCGAGGGCCACACTGATGCGATCACGAGCGTCGCGTTCAGCCCCGACGGGCGCACCGTGCTGACCACCTCGTTTGATGGGACGGCGCGCCTTTGGGATCGCGGCAGCGCCCAGAGAGCTGTCCTCAAGGGGCACACGGACCTGCTGTACGCGGGCCAGTTCAGTCCCGACGGGACGCTGATCGTCACCGCATCAAACGACGGCACCTTTCGGCTGTGGGATGCACAAGGGGCGCCGCTGCAGACGGTGCAGAGCCCCAACGACACAGCCGTCAGGGCCCAGTTTAGCCCTGACGGCCGCCTCGTGCTGCTGCTAAGCTTGAGCAACCAGCTGCTGGTCGTCGATCTGGTGGGCGCGCCCGTGGTCACCCTCGAGGGCCATACGGCAGCGGTGTTCGACGCCCGCTTCGATCGAACGGGACGCCACATCCTGACCGCTTCAGAGGACGGGACCGCCCGGCGCTGGAGCCTGTACGGCGAAGAGTTGGCGACCCTCGCCGGCCACAGCGCCGCGATCCAGGCAGTTGCCAGCAGCCCTGATGGAAACCTGGTCGCGACGGGATCCCTTGATGGAACGGCCCGCATCTGGGAGGCCGGCGGCGATCAAAGGGCAACATTGAGCGGCCACACCGGGCGTGTGTTCGGCGTGGCTTTTAGCATCAATGGTGGGCAGGTACTGACCGCCTCGGAGGACGGCACCGCCCGCCTCTGGAGCGCCGACGGCGCGCTCCTGGCGACACTTAGCGGCCACACAAGCAGCCTGCGCTCCGCGGTCTTCAGCCCTGACGGCCACAGCGTGCTCACCGCCTCTGACGACGGCACTGCCCGGATCTGGAGCAGCGACGGCAGTCTTCGCCATGTGCTCGGCGACGGGACGGGCAATGTCGTGCTGGCGATCTTCAGCCACGACGGCGAACGTGTGCTGACGGCCCTGGGCGACGGCACGTGCTACCTCTGGAACAGCAGGGGCGAGCGTATCGCCACCCTCGCAGGCCACAGCGACCAGATCAGCATGGCCGCCTTCAGCCCCGACGATCGCAACGTCGTCACGGCCTCGTTTGATGCCACGGCCAGGATCTGGGATGGAGCCGGGAGCACTGTAGCCGTGCTCAAGGGGCATACAGGGGCACTCTCTGCCGCGGTGTACAGCCCTGACGGGCGACAGATCGCCACGGCGGCATATGACGGCAGCGTGCGCCTATGGAGCGCTTCGAGCGGCGAAGGGCCCGTGCTGACCGGCCACACCGCCGCAGTGCTCTCCATAGCCTTTAGCCCCGATGGTCAGCAAATCGTGACGGCCTCAGCTGATGGGACGGCGCGCCTCTGGAGCGCCAGAGGGGAGGTGCTGGCGATCTTGCGGGGCCACACCGGCCTGCTCACCCAGGCGCTCTTCGCCCCCGACGGGCGCTCGGTGCTGACCGCCTCGGTGGACGCCACAGCCCGCCGCTACGTGGTTGCGCCGGTCGACCTGCTGCACACGGCCGCCTGTCGCTTGTCGCGCGGCTTCACCCCGGCCGAGCTCCAGCGCTGGTCGGTGCCGCAGCCGGTAAGCTTCCAGCCGGCAGCAGCGTGCGGCGCATAGGGCCAGGGAAATCACAGTGATAACGGTAATAGGATCCGAAGCATGATTGGAGAACACTGATGAGCGATGCTGATCACACGTCGACGCAGGCGGTCGAGCTGGTCTGGGCGACGAAGGGCGACGAGCAGCGGGCCCTCCCCCTTGAGGAGGCGCTGCGCGACGGCTGGACGCTGTCCGAGATGGTCTGGTGCGTGCGGGGGAGCACCTACCAGGCCTTCCCAGGGAATGTATGCCCGGTCGGATGGGATGACGCGGAGCGAAGACCGTGTGTCTGCTGTAGAGTTAAAGGAACAAGCACGATCATTTCGCGCTTCAACGGCGCAACTTGTGGCAGCAATGAAATAGAGGTTAACTGTCCATCTAAGAAGCCTTGATCCCACGGCAGAATGGACGCCCGAGGGGCCGCGAGGCTAACATGCGCGACAGGAGGGAGTGGCAATCGCTATGACCATCGACAAGATCATACAGCTTGACACCGCAGCCCAGGCCGCCTTTGCGGGCCGTGGGGCCGCTGAGGCCGAGGTAGGGACCGCGCGCCTGGACGAGGCGCTGACGACGTGGAGCCAGGCCCTCAGGTCGGCAGCGGGGGCCGCCGAACCTCGTCTTGTGGCCGTGCTGGCGTACCGGGTCGGCCGCCTGTTCGCCGCCAGGGGCGCGATCCAGAAGGCGCTGCTCTGCTACGAGCAGGCGTCGGCTTCGCTCAACCAGAACGCCGGCCAGCACGAGCTCGATCCACTGCTCGATAGTATGCTGCATCCTCCGCCCGCCCCTGCCACGCAACCTGTGGATCCAGGCGCCAGCGACGCCGGGCATCCTGCGCCGGACCCAGACGGCAAAGCGTACCCCACGCCACATGATCGCAGCCGCTCGGGCGGCTTGGGCAACCGTAGTGTGACCGGCGCAGCTCTGGCGCTGCCGGCGGTTTACTTCTACGACCTGGCCCCAGGCCTCGTCGAGGCGGCCAACGACCCGCTGCTGGAGTTCGGGCTCGCCCTCGCTGCCGGCGGGGTCTACCTGCAAATGCCCCAGCCCGCGCCGGCAGGCAAGGCTTACCGCGGCGCCTGGGCCCTGGCTAAGGCGCATGGCGGGCCCCTGCAGGAGGGCTATGCCCTGGCGAACATTGGCGAGGCCTACAGCGTCGCGGGGGATCTGGAGAAGGCCCGTGCGCTCTTCACCTGGGCCCGCACGCTGATCGGGCGCCACGGGCAGCCCCACGATCTGCGAACGTTGCTGGTGATGCAGGCGGCCCTCGAGCAGCGAGCGGACACAGTGGCCGACCCCAACATTGCTCATGGGCCAGCCAGCGCCCTCTATGAGGAAGCGCTGTACCTCTACAAGCAGGGGCCGGGCGACGATCAGGGCCAGGGCCGGGCCCTTGCCGGCTACGGGCTGGTAGCCCTGCAGCAGCAGCAGCTTGACCTGGCCGAATCCCGGTACGTGCAGGCCCTGCCCCTTGCCCGATCGACGCGTGATCTCGACTCGCTGATCTGGATCCTGAGAGGCCTCGGCTTCTGCGCCGCCGCCCGTGACGACGATGCGCTCGCCCTCGATCGCTATAACGAGGCGAAACAGCTGATCAAGGATCGGCAGCGCGCCCTCGGCACCGACGAGGGACGGGTAGGCTTCCTCGAGAGCGTGCAGCCGATCTACGATGAGCTGATCGCGCTCCATGTGCGCAAGGGCCGGGCTTCCGACGCGCTCGCTCTGGTCTCCGAGACGCGCGGCATGGGCCTCTACAATCTGGTCAGACAGGGGCGGCGTGCCCCAGGCAGCCAGCAAATGGGGGTTCAGTCGGCGCCCGCAGTGCTTTCGGTGTGGCTGGACGACGACGACCGCCCGGAGCCCGAGCCTGCGACGAAGCTGAACAGGGTGGCCTACTACAGCCTGCCGGACCGTCTGCTGATCTTCGTAGAGGCGCCCGGGGTCGGCCTGCACGTATACGAAGAGCAGGCGCTGGGCCGCGCAACGCTGCGCAAGCATGTTCAGCTGCTGCGCGAGGTGATCGATGCAAAGGCATGGGTCGACCCTGCCGCAGGCGCGGAGCAGCCGGATCTCTTCTACGAAACCTACAAACTGCTCCTCGGCGGCGTCACTGCCCATCTACCTGAGCCCGGCACGCTGCTGGTGATCGAGCCCCACGACACCCTCTGGCTCGTGCCGTTCGCCGCCTTGCGCACGCAGCCCGCCGGCCCCTGGTTCGGCGACGCGTATCCGCTGCTCTACTCGATCTCGCAAGCCACGCTGAACGAGATCCGCGCCGAGCAGACCCCCAACCACGCGCAAGCCCCTGATGGTGACGGGGCGTCGGGGGGGGCCGCGATCACCCTTGTCGCGGCCCATACGGCCATGAAGATCGAGGCGCTGCGTATCGCCGAGCTGTATGCGGACCCCGTCCTGCTCTTCGACCATGAGGCCGATGACATCCTCTCGGGTGAGCTGCCCAGCCACAGTCAGATCTGGCACTTCGCCACCCACGGGAGGGCCGTCGAAGAGGTTCCCCTCGACTCGTGGCTGGAGCTCAGCAATCGCCAGCAACTTCGGGCGCGCGATGTGGTCACGATGGACTTCGACGTGAGTCTGGTCACCCTGAGCGCCTGTCAGACGGCCCTTGGAGCCCTGACCGGTGACGGCATCATCGGCCTGAGCCGGGCCTTTATCGCAGCGGGCGCCCGCTCGGTAATCGTCAGCCAGTGGAATGTGAACTCGAACGCGGCCGAGCGGCTGATGCTCGCCTTCTACCGGGAGCTCACAGCAGGGGCCAACAAGGCGGTCGCACTCCAATCCGCTATGACCGCCGTCCGCGACGCCTACGAGGGGGCCTATGCCCACCCCAAGGCCTGGGCGCCCTTCATTTTGATCGGCGCCGAGGATTGAGCGAGCCTCGCCAGGTAAGGGGCACACCCGCTAGTGGCGCCGGCCCCACGGGCCAAAGAGCAGCGCCATCGGCAGCGACGATCTTGCCAGCCCAGGAGTTGCCCCAGTGCCATGGCCGCACTTGCCTCGCGCGCCTGCTCCTGCGCATACCCGACCGGCTCTCAGCCGTCAGCCCTCAGCCTACAGCCAGCAGAACCCCTACATCTCGGCCCACCTGGTCGATGTACTGCTCAGTGAGCTGACCACCGCGCGGGTGCGCCAGTGGCTCGCCCGCGACCTGATTCGGCCGGGACGGCAAGCAACTCCCCTTGGCGAATGTAGAGGCCGGTGTACAATTGGCTCTTGGCCTTGATACTGGTGGCGAACTCCTGTTTACGCGGCGGCCTTGCATAACCGCACAAATGCTGACTGCCGCGTTTTCGCCCGCGGCGTCTCTGCCCACCACATACCAGCGCGAACTACATTCATTGAGGTCGCCGTCAAGACATTTTGCAAGTGCGTTTTCGAGAGGCCGATGTAGCGTGAACGCCGCATCTCAAAGGCCCGAATCCCTTGCGACAGCGTCCCCTCGATCCCCGAACGGGTTCCATATTCCGTTTTAAACTCCTCCGTTGTCTGCCGGGCGCGGGCCGCCTGGAGCGCTTCGTACTGATCGCGTGGGCGAATGGTCAGCGTGCGCCGCGGCGGGTTCGACTGGGTACATTGGGCTTGATTCCCGCAGATGCTACAGTCGGTCGTCGCAAACTTGAGCTTAATCACATCGTTGTCATGGTTATCGATGGCCGGCGTCCAACTGATACTTCGGCATCCTGCTGGACAAATCGCTTGCTCTGCCGCCCAATCGATGGTGAAATTGCTGGCGGCAAACCCTTCGCCGGCCTGGGCTTGCGCCCGAATATCCGGTCGCGCTGGGCCAAACAGGTCCACCCCACCCATACTCCTGATGGCTGTTTGCCAAGAGTTCGGCATCGACATAGCCCGCGTCGACGAGATGGATGTGGGGAAGCAGGTCTTTTACTTTCAGTGACTCATGAATGCAGCCAATGACCGACCCATCGGTAACGGGTCCTGTCGTGGTTTCAATATGCGTAATCAGATTAGGTGTATTTTCATCGCAGTAGGGTAGGCGGCCAGCGCGGTACCAGTGGCCCGTTTCCAACCGCCCCCCCTCCGAACGGAGCGTACACCTTTCAGCGTACTCCGCTCTCCAGCAGTGCTGTTCAGGTTCTGCCGTCAAACGTTCCGGCATGTATCTTCCGATGGCATGCGTGACAGACC
>JAAXUL010001112.1 GCA_013336035.1 Chloroflexales bacterium | reverse complement strand
CTTCGGCAACATGTTCAGCATGGCGGGCGTCTCGCTCTTCCTGGCCTTCCTGCCGCTGCTGCCCAAGCAGATCCTGCTGGCCAACCTGCTGACCGACTTCCCCGAGACGGCGATCGCCACCGACAATGTAGACGCAACCGCGGTGACGCAGCCGCGACGCTGGGACCTACGCTTCATCCGCACCTTCATGCTCACCTTTGGCCTGGTGAGCTCGCTGTTCGACTACCTGACCTTCGGGGCGCTGCTGCTGCTGCTCCACGCCACGCCGGAGCAGTTCCGGGCCGGCTGGTTTGTGGAGTCGGTGATCTCCGCGTCGCTGATCGTCCTGGTGATCCGCACCAGCGGCCCCTTCTACAAGAGTAAGCCTGGTGCGACACTGCTCATCGCCACGCTGGCCGTCGACGCGCTGACGCTGGCCCTCCCCTACAGCCCGCTGGCGGACGTGCTCGGCTTCAACGCGCTCCCGCCGCTGTTCCTCGCGCTGTTGGGGGGCATCCTCGTCCTGTACATGCTGACCGCCGAGGTCACCAAGCACGTCTTCTACCGGCGGATGCAGGGCCCGGCGATGCCAGCGCGAGCGGTATGAGAAGAGGTGTTCGCCAATGACTGACGCGACTGCGCGCTACCGCACCAACTGGCAGGATGAGATCGAGAGCGCGGCGCTCTACGAGGCAATCGCCGCGGCTGAGCCGAACCCGAGCCTGGCCGAGGTCTACCGGCGGCTCGCCGCGGCCGAGGCCGAGCACGCCCGCTTCTGGGAGGCGCAGCTGCGCGCCGCCAGCAGCCCGTCCCACCCTGGCGCCTCGGCTGGCGGACGCGCACGCTCATCTGGCTGGTGGGGCGCTTTGGGCCAGCCTTTGTGCTGCCCACGATCGGCGGTCTGGAGCGCATGGACAGCCGGGGCTACCAGGCGCAGCCCGAGTCCCGCGCGACGGCGCTGCCGGGCCAGGAGCGCTCGCACGCCCGCGTGCTCCAGGCGATTGTCACCGGCACACCCAGCGGCATGGAGGGCCCGGCCCTGGCCCAGCTGGAGGGCCGCCACCGCGCTAGCAGCGGCAACGCCCTGCGCGCCGCCGTGCTCGGGGCGAGCGACGGCCTGCTCTCGAACTTCAGCCTGGTGATGGGGGTGGCGGGCGCGAACACCGAGGGGCGGGCGGTCCTGGTCGCCGGGCTCGCGGGCCTGCTGGCCGGCGCCTTCTCGATGGCGCTGGGCGAGTGGATCTCGGTGCAGAGCTCGCGCGAGCTGTACGAGCGCCAGATTGCCATCGAGCGTGACGAGCTGGAGCAGAACCCGGCCGAGGAGCAGGAGGAGCTGGCGCTGATCTACCAGGCCAAGGGGTTGCCCGAGGAGCAGGCCCGCGCCCTGGCCGCGCGGCTCATGGCCGACCGGCCCACCGCCCTCGACACGCTCGCCCGCGAGGAGCTCGGCGTCGACCCCGACGAGCTCGGCGGGTCGGCCTGGGAGGCCGCGCTCTCGTCGTTTCTGCTCTTCGCGGTGGGTGCGATTGTGCCGGTGGCGCCCTTCCTCTTCCTGAGTGGGCTGGCCGCGGTCGGGCTGAGCGTCGCGCTGAGCACCCTGGGGCTCTTTGGGATTGGGGCGGCGATCACCCTGCTCACGGGGCGCAGCGTGTGGTACTCCGGGATGCGCCAGGTGCTGGTGGGCCTCGCCGCGGCGGCGATCACCTTCGGCATCGGCCGCCTCATCGGGATCTCGCTGGGTGGCTAGCCGCCGGCCGCAGGCCAGCCTAGCGTGGTCGGCGAGCGCTGGCCGGAAACGGCCGTGTCCGCTCGTGAGGAGCAGCCGGGGAAGCTCACGACGGGCTACTATGCCCCAGCGCGCTGAGCACCGCCGCGGTAAATGCCGTCGCCGCCCCCCAGAGTGCGGCGTATTGGGGCGAAGACGATGAGGACGACGAGGATGACCTAGCACCAGCGGGCCTCACGCTCCACGGCTTCCCGCGGCCGGGCTTCATGCTCGCCAATGCCTGCATCGACCACCTGCTCCACGGCGGCATCTTCGTCCGGCTCTCCGACGACTCGGTGCTGCTTCACGCCGATCTCCAGCCGTCGGACGGGGCGGACGCCCTGCGGGTCGGCCAGGCGCTGGCCGAGCAGGCGTTGCTCGCCATCGTGCCTGCCCTGTTCGACGCGGGGCAGACCGAGGAACTGCGCCGGCTGGAGGCCCATCTGCGCCACGTCACCGACCGGGCCCTCCCGCGGGCGGCGACTAGCAGCGTTGGGTTGGCCCTGCTCTGCGCCGACTACTACGCGATGGTCTCCCCCGACTGCGACCTGCTGCGCCACTATATGACCCAGGGCTGTGCCGCCCTTGACCTCCGCCTCGGCCAGTTCGACCCCGCGATATCCCCCGGCTCGTCAACGACCTCTACGGCCTGGCCAAGGTGGCCCACGATGCGGACATGCTCGATACGGCCGCCATCGGCTACGCGCGCTCGTTTGAACTGCGCCAGCACGTTGACCTGGACTCCCTAGACTCCCTGGATAACATCATTAACGAGCCCGCTACGATGACCGGAGCGATGCACGCGGTCAACTCGGAACTGGCGTTGGTCACTGCCCTGGAGCACGGCGACACCGTGACGGCCCAGCGGGTGCTCCAGCTGATGCGCGCGGCGGCCGAGGACGAGGACGACCCGATCACCCGCTGGCAGGCGACCTATCTGGAGGCCCTGATCGCGCGGGCCGCCAGCGAGACCGCCCCCGCCCGGCGGGGGCTGGAGGCGATCGTCGCCTGGGGGGAGGCGCACGTCGGCGACCTCGACGACCGCCTGTCGCCTGGGTCGAGTTGGCCCGGCTGGAACTCCGGGAAGGCAACCGCGTGCGGGCTGCCGAGATCGTGGCCTGGGCCGAATCTGCGCTCGATTACCCCGCACTCCAGTCTCTGTACCCGGATCGGCTGGACGACCCCAA
>JAAXUL010001111.1 GCA_013336035.1 Chloroflexales bacterium | reverse complement strand
CGCCGCGCCCCTACACATGTCGACGCCCAGGCGACGCGGCCTGTCGCGAGTCGTGTCGCGGGTTTGTCGCAAGTTGCGTCGGGGCGCCCCTGGTCGACCCAGATCAAGCGGCACGCCAAGAGCCTCGGCGCGAGCCTCGAGGAAGGGCAGATCGAAGCCGAAGAGATTGTGGTTCTCGATCACATCGGGGTCGCGCTCGCGCACCAGCGCGCAGAGCTCGCTGATCAGCGCGCCCTCGTCGGCGTCCGCGGGGGCCTCGAGGGTCAGGGCCAGGCCGCGGCTGTCGCGGACGGCGGCCATGAAAATGCGGCCCGCCGCTGGGTCGAGGGCGGTGGTCTCGAGGTCGATCTGCATGCGGTGCAGGTCGGCGTAGACCATGCCGCGGAAGTAGACGCGCCCGGCGCGCATGAGGTACTGCTCGACCGGGCCGACGCGGTAGTAGTCATCGAGGTCGTAGAGCGAGGCGACGGGCCGGCCGAGCCGGCGGCGGGCGCCCTCGAGCAGCGCCGCCTCGAGGGCGCGCCCCGAGCGGGCGGGGAGCAGGTAGCGGTACGAGGCGTCCGGCCCGTCAAGGGGCGTGTAGCCGATCGGGGCCGCCTCACCCTCGCGCAGGGCCGCGCCCAGGTGGCCCAGGTCGTCGAGGTGCGCGGCGAGCAGCCACGGGCGGAAGCGCGCCGTCTCGCGCGCCACCGTCTCGCCTACGCGCCGCCAGACCAGGGCCTGGCCGTCGCGGTCGGCCCAGACCGAGACGATGCCGGAGGTGTCGTCCCAGCCGTAGACCCACTCCTCGGCGCAAGTCATTCGCCCGGATCTCCAGCGTCTCGTCCGTATACAGGCCTACGTTTCATCGGCCCAAGTATAGCATGGTGGCACACGCCAGGGCCCCGCCACGTCCCACCCTCGCCCCTTTGGTATAATGTCCGACAGTATGCGCCCGCTGGGCGCCCTGGAGGACTGAGTCCATGTCGAAACCAATCGTCGCCATCGTTGGCCGGCCCAACGTCGGCAAGTCTACTTTCTTCAACCGGCTGATCGGCGAGCGGCGCGCCATCATCGAGGATGAGCCCGGCACCACCCGCGACCGCCTCTACGGCGAGTCGTTCTGGAACGGGCGCGAGTTCACCGTCGTCGACACCGCCGGCCTGCTCTTCGAGGCCGAGGACCTCGATCTGCCCGAGGGCGAGATGAACCGCCGCACGCGCGAGCAGGCCCGCCTGGCCATCGACGAGGCCGACGCGATCATCTTCGTGGTCGACGGCCGCGAGGGCCTGACCGCCGCCGACGCCGAGGTGGGCGAGATCCTGCGCCCCATGGCCAAGCACGTCGTGCTGGCCGTCAACAAGTGCGACAGCGTCGAGCGCCAGCTTGACGCCGTCGAGTTCTACGCGCTCAACCTGGGCGAGCCCGTGGCGATGAGCGCCTTCCACGGCCTCGGCACCGGCGACGTGCTCGACCGCGTGGTCGCGATCTTCCCCGAGAGCGAGATCGAGGAGGAGGATGAGCGCCACCTGCGCATCGCGATCATCGGGCGCCCCAATGTCGGCAAGTCGAGCCTGCTCAACAAGCTGATCGGCCAGGAGCGCAGCGTCGTCTCGAAGGTGCCCGGCACCACCCGCGACGCCATCGACACGACGATCATGGTCAACGGCGAGCCCGTGACCCTGATCGACACCGCGGGCATCCGCCGCTCGGGCCGGATCGAGCAGGGCGTCGAGAAGTACTCGGTGCTGCGCGCCCTGCGCGCGATCGAGCGCTGCGACGTGGCCCTGCTGCTGATCGACGCCATCGAGGGCGTGACCGCCCAGGACACCCACATCGCCGGCATGATCCTCGAGGCCAAGAAGGGCGTCGCCATCCTGGTCAACAAGTGGGACGCGATCGAGAAGGATAACCAGACCTACTACGAGTTCGAGGACCGCGTGCGCGAGGCCTTCAAGTTCATCGACTTCGCGCCGCTCCTCTTCATCTCGGCCCTCGACGGGCAGCGCACCGGCCGGATCATCGACCTGGCCCGCGAGATCCAGGACCAGCGCCAGAAGCGCGTGCCCACCGGCGAGCTGAACGGCTTCCTGCGCCAGGCCGTGCTCGACCAGCCGCCGATGGCCATCAAGAAGGGCGCCCACCTGCGCCTCTACTACGCCGTGCAGCCCCAGATCGAGCCGCCCGTCTTCCTCTTCTTCGCCAACGACGGCCTGCTCGTCCACTGGTCCTACGCCCGCTACCTCGAGAACCGCCTGCGCGAGCGCTACGGCTTCGGCGGCACCCCGATCGTGATCGTCTTCCGCACGCGCGAGCGTAAGGAGGAGAAGGAGTCGCGGCCGTAGCGCTCAGGGGGTAGCGCAGCCTCCTTCCGGCGAGCTGCGCGAGCGTCTCGCCAGCAGCGCCCCGCCCGCCACGACGCACGCCGCGGCGAGCCCGCCCCACGCCGCCGCCACCGCCCACGCCGCCCAGGTCGGCAGGGGCATCAGCGGCAGGTAGGCCCACCAGATATCCCAGAGCGCGACGCGGGGGTCGCCCAGGTGCCGGCGCAGATCGCCCGTGGCCAGGGGCGCCGGGTCGGCGGGCAGCCGGTCGCCAACGAGGGGCAGCGCCCGCCCGCCCGCCTCGGCGCTCACGGCGCCGAGGTAGACGCCCAGCGCGCCATTGCGGTCGATGCCGGCCTCGGCGGGGCGCCATGCGGGCGCCGCCAGCCTCACCACGGCCCCCAAGGAGAAGCTGCAGGACGTGCTGGAGGACGTGGCCGGCCTCATACGGATTCCGGCGGAAGAAAAAGGCCTGGAGTTGACATGCACGATGGACGCCAGCGTTCCGGAGTTCCTTGTGGGCGATGGGGCGCGCATCCGCCAGGTGCTCTTCAATCTCCTGGGCAACGCCGTCAAGTTCACCAAGGTCGGCAGCGTCAGCGTCGAGGCCTGGTGCCGCCCGTCCCTG
>JAAXUL010000335.1 GCA_013336035.1 Chloroflexales bacterium | reverse complement strand
CGGCGCCGCCCCCTAGGGACGTTACCTACTCACGTTCAGGCGCGGGAGGTACAGCACGTTCGTCAGCAGCGACGGGGTGTCGTTAATCGTGGCCAGGGCCTGGGCCGTCGTCAGGGTCGCGTTGAGCGGGGTGCTCAGGGTGACGTTGAAGGTCTCGGGCCCCTCGCCCAGGTTGTCGGGCAGTACGGTGAAGCTGATGCTCTGCTCGCGCGAGCCGGGCGCGAAGGTTAGCGTGCCGTTGCGCGCCAGGTAGTCGGTGTTCGGTGTGGCCGTGCCGCCGCCCGTGCCATAGACCACCGTCACGGTCCGGCCGCTCGCCGCCGAGAGCGTGACAGTGCACGAGACGTTCGCCACGCCGCTGGTGGGCTCGGCCACGCTGCCGCAGATGATCGACAGCGTCGGCAGGGGGTCGTCGTCGGTGATCGTGCCGGTGGCCGTGGCGTCGCCGAGCGCGGCGTTGACCGGGCTACTCAGAGTCAGCGTGAAGGTCTCGTTAGCCTCGTCTAGCGCGTCGCCCTGCACCGTGCAGCTGATGTTCCGGCTGGTCGCGCCGGCTGTGAAGCTCAGGGTGCCGCTACAGGCCGCGTAGTCCGCCGGGCTGCCGGCCGTGCCGTCGGCCGAGGCGTACTCGACGCTGACGGGGAGACCGCTCGCCGCCGACAGGGTGACTTCGAAGTTGATCGTCGTGGTGCCGCCGTTGCCCTCGGTCACGCTGGCGTCGCCGATGCTCAGCAGCGGCGTGGTGCCGCCGTCGAGGATGGTGGCCGTGCCCGCGCTGTCGGCGATCGTCGCATTGACGGGGCCGCTCAGGTTGACCAGGAAGGTCTCGTCCGCCTCCTCCAGCGTGTCGCCCTTCACGGTCACGCTGACGGTGTGGCTGGTCTCGCCGGGCGCGAAGGTCAGCGTGCCCGTGGCCGCGGTGTAGTCGCCCGGCTGCTGGGCCGTGCCGTTGGCGCTGGCGTAGCTTACGCTGACGGCCCTGCTGCTCGGGTCCGAGAGGCTCACGGTGAAGATGGCGTCGACGGTGCCGCTGGTGCCCTCGATGACGTCGATGTCGTTGATCGAGAGGGCCGGCGGCGGGTCGTTGTCGACGATCGTGCCCACCGCCTCGCCGTCGCCGATGGTGGCGTCGACCGGGTTGGTGAGCGTGATCTGGAACTCCTCGTCGACCTCGTCGAGCAGGTCGCCGGCCACCTCGCAGCTGAAGGTTGCGCTGTCGTCGCCCGCCGGGATGGTCAGGTCGTCGCTGCACGCCGCGTAGTCATCCGGGCTGACCGCGGTATCGTCGGCGCTGCTGTAGCTCAGGGTGATATCCTGCGGGCTGGCCGCCGAGAGGCTCACGGTAAAGATGATGTCGACCGCGCTGCCGTCGCCCTCGGTCGCGCTGGCGTCGTCGACGCTGATGCTCGGGCCGTCATTGTCGTTGATCGTCACCTGGGCCGTGGCCGTGCCCAGGGTCGCGTTGGTCGGGCTGCTCAGGTTGACGCTGAAGCTCTCGTCGATCTCGTCGAGCGTATCGCCCTGCACCGCCACGCTGACGGTCTGGGTCGTCGCGCCCGGCGCGAAGTTCAGCGTGGTCGGGGCGACCGCGCTATAGTCGGCCGGCTGGGTCGCGCTGCCATTGGCGGTCGCGACGCTCACGCTCACGGCCTTGCCGCTCGGCCCCGAGAGCGTCACCGTGCAGTTGATGTTCGTCGCGCCGCTGTTGCCCTCGTCCACATTGGGGCAGGCGATGCTCGCCACGGGCGGCGGGTCGTCGTCGGTGATGATGGTCTCGCCCTGGGCGTCGGCGATGGTGGCGTTCACCGGGCTGCTCAGGTTGACGAAGAAGTTCTCGTCGAACTCGTCGAGCGCGTCGCTGCGCACCAGGATGGTCACGTTCTGGGTCGTCACGCCGGCCGGGAAGACCAGGACCGTGCTGGCGACGGCGGTGTAGTCGCTGTCGGCGAGAGCGCTGCCGTTGGCGGTGGCGTAGCTCACGCGCACCTCGCGGCCGCTCGGGTTGTTGAGGCTCACCGTGAAGACGGCGTTGACGGTGCCGTCGGCAGAGGTGCCCTCGGTCGGGACGGTGGCGTCGCCGATCGCGATCGTCGGCAGGGGGTCGTTGTCGATAATCGTCGCCTGGCCGGTGCCGTCGTTGAGCGTGGCGTTGGCCGGACCGCTCAGCGCGACCGTGAAGGTCTCATTCTCCTCGTCGAGCAGGTCGCCGACGATCGGGCAGGCGACAGGCTCGCTCGTGTCGCCAGGGCTGAAGGTCAGCGTGCCCGAGCAGGGGCCGAAGTCGGCGGGGCTGGCCGCGGTGCCGGCGGCCGAGCTGTACTGCACCGTCACCGTCTTGCCGCTGGCCTGGCTCAGGCTCACATTGAAGCTGGCGTTGACGCCGGGCGCGTCGGTCTCGTTCACGCTCACATCGTTGATGCTGAGCGTGGGCGGCGGGTCGTTGTCGATGATCGTCACCTGGCCGCGGGCGTCGGTGATCGTCACATTGGCCGGCGTGCTGGCGGTGAGATCGACGAAGAAGGTCTCATCCTCCTCGTCGAGGGTGTCGCCCCGCACCTGGCAGGTGAACTGGCGCGTGCTCTGGCCGGGGTCGAAGGTCACCGAGCCCGTGCAGGCGTTGTAGTCGCTGCCCACCAGGGCCGTGCCGTCGGCCGAGGCGAAGTCGATCGTGATGGTCTTGCCGCTGACGTTGCCGCTCGCGGGGGCGACGAGGCTGACCGTGAAGGTGGCGCTGGTGGTGCCGCTATTGCCCTCGGTGACGGTCACATCGTCGATCACCGCGCCGGGGGGGTTGTCGTCGTCGGTAATGATGCCCAGGCCCTGGTTGTCGGCGATGGTGGCGTTCGCGGCGCTGCTCAGGTTGACGAAGAAGGTCTCGTCATTCTCATCGAGCGCGTCGGCGATCACCGCGAGCGTGATGTTGTTGCTCGTCACCCCGGGAGGGAAGACCAGCATCGTCAGCGGGGCGGCAATGTAGTCGGCGGGCGCGCTGGCCGTGCCGTTCAGGCTGTTGAAGTTTACGGTCACCGTCTGGCCGCTCGGCGCCGAGAGGTTCACGCTGAAGATGGCGCTGGTGGTGCCGCCCGTGCCCTCGGTGATCGTCGCGTTGCCGATCGTGATGCTCGGCGGGGCGTCGTCGTCGAGAATTGTGCCCACGCCCTGGCCGTCGCCGATCGTGCCGTTGTTCGAGAAGGAGAGATTGACGAAGAAGGTCTCGTTGATCTCGTCTAGCGCGTCGCCCACCACCGGGACAGACACGATGGCCGAGGTTAAGAAGGCGGGGATCACCACCGAGCCGGACACGGTCGCATAGTCGTCCGGGGCGGTGGCGGTGTTGTTATCAGTGTTGAAGAAGATCTGCGTCGGCTGGGCGCTGGCGAAGCTCAGATTGATCGTGAAGTTAAAGGACGTCGGGCCGCCGGTGCCCTCCACCAGGGTTACGTTGTTGATCGAGGCAATGGGCCCGTCGTCGTCGATGATCGTGCCGATGCCCTGGCCGTCCACGATCGTCACCGGCGGGTTTGGCAGCGGGTTGGTCAGGTTCACAAAGAAGGTCTCGTCGAGCCCGTCGAGCGGGTCGCCCAACACCTCGACAACGATCTGCTTCGTGGTCTCGCCAGGGTTGAAGGTGAGCGTGCCGGAGGCCGGGTTATAGTCACTGCCTGCGAAGGCCGAGTCGTTGGCCGTGGCGTAGTCTACCGTCACGGTGGCCGAGCTGGCCGGCTGCAGCGAGACGGTGAAGATGGCGTTGGTGGTGCCGGCCTGGCCCTCAAGCACAGAGACGTTGTTGATCGAGATGCCCGGCGAGCCATCATCGTCAACGATAGTCGCGTCGCCAGTATCATCGGTGAGGAAGGCGTTGACGGCGTTGCTGAGCTTGACCTCGAAGCCCTCGTTGGGCTCATCGATGGCGTCGGGGTTAAGCGGGACGGAGAAGGTGGCCGAGGGCGAGCCGGCCGGGATGGTCACGCTGCCCGAGGTTGTGGTGAAGTCGGCGGGGCTGGTGGCCGAGCCCGGCTGGGTGATAAAGTCAAAAGAGACCGCGCGCCCGCTGACCGCCGAGAGGCTGGCGGTGAAGGTCGCGTTGACGCTGCCGCCGGTGCCCTCTATCGGGGCGATATTGTTCACGCTGAGCGTCGGCGTGGCGTCGTCGTCAAGGATCGTGGCGGTGACATTGGGGGTGACCACAAGCGCGTTCTGGGGGTTCTGCAGCCGCACAGTGAAGGTCTCGTTGTTCTCGTCAAGCGTATCCCCGACCATGTTGACCGTGAACGGCTGTGATGTTGTGCCGACAGGGAAGGTGATGCTGCCGGTGGCAGCCTGGTAGTCGCCTGGCGCCACTGCGCTGACGTCAAGGGTGCTAAACTCGACGGTCACGGGGACAGCGCTGGCGGTGGTGAGGAAGGCGGTGAAGGTGATGCTCGCCGTGCTGGCATTGCCCTCGATCCCGCTCTCGCCGAACATAAAGATCCCCGGTAGCGTCTGGGCCGCTGTGGGTCGCGGTGCGGCGAGCAGCGCCAGCAGCAGCGCCAGCAGCGCGCCAGTGTAGGTAAAAAGCGTTCTCCTGATTCGTCGCATCGTGATCCTCCTTAGCTTGCCAAAACGCAGGCACCTTGAAGACGCCGGTGCCCCCCGCCCCGGCGGCGCTTCACACTATGAGATCAGCTAAGGGCTGCCATGGGGAACAGGCCGCCCTCGAACGTATCAGGTAAATGTAGGCGGGAGCAGACGTCGTGCTGCACCGTAGCATCGCCCGGCAGCATCACGCGCTTCCCTGCCTGAATTGTGTCGCCGCATACCTCCTAAGACAGAAACGTCCACGAGGTTACAGGCTCTTCAGATCGATATTAATTTTTGAGGTGTGGAGGTGTGTTGTAGAATATCGCTTGCGTATCCACAATATACTATAAGGCAATCAGGTAATACATGAAGAATCAATGACAAACCTCCGCGCCCCAAACCCGTTATCAAGGATAATACTAGAATTAGTAAGTCTGTAAACAAAGATTAACTAATTTTTACGAATGTTTTACCATGACACCATCGATGTGAAACATGTATTTTCATGTGGATGACCCTATACGCCCTACAAAGTGGGGCGAGCGCACAAAAAGTCCGCCCAGGCTAGCCTGGGCGGACTTCTTGAAGAGCAGACGGGCCGCGAGCTATTTTCGGCGGCTGAACAGGTAGAGCACAAAGCCGCCGATCACGATGCTCCAGAAATTAATCAGGCGGTCGAGCAGAGTCACGGCGATACCGAGGTTCTTGTCGATGCCGAAGAGGGTCAGAACGACCGTGATCGCGCCCTCGACGACGCCGAGCCCGGCCGGGGTGATCGGCAGCGCGGTCAGCAGCGAAGAGGCCAGGGCCACAAAGATGATCGCCGAGAGCGAGAGCGTCGCCACCTCGGGGCCGAAGGCCTCGATGACAAAGTAGAGCCGGAAACCCTCGAGCAGCCAGATCGCCCCCGTGAACAGCACGAGCTTGGGCAGGATGGCGGGGCTGAATGAGCTGAGGGCGGCGTGCTCGAAGCGGTCGTAGAAGTTGTGCATTCGTCGCGGGAGGATCCGCCGGATCACCGGCCCGAGCCAGCGCATCCCGGCCAGCCCGGCGAGGATAGCCACCACCAGCAGGGCGCCGAAGCCGAAGACGATCTGCGTACCATCGGGCATATGGGCGCCGAAGGTGAACCACGCCGAGAGCATCAGCATGCCGAAGAGGCCCAGCATGTCGAGCAGGCGCTCGGCGAAGATCGTGCCGAAGGCCGACGAGAACGAGACGCCGCCATTATGCTTCAGCAGATAGCCGCGGTACGCGTCGCCCAGCTTGGCCGGCACGATGCAGTTGGCGAACCACGAGAGGTAGATATACTCGATCAGGGCCGGCAGCGAGGCCCAGGTGTCGCGCCCGGCATCGATAGGCACGCTGGCGTTGCGCAGCAGCAGGCGCCAGCGCAGGGCCCGCATCGGGAAGGTCAGGTAGAACACACCCAGCCCGAGCAGCAGCATCCATGGGTTCGCCTGGCGGATGTACTGCCAGGTCAGCGACACATCGATGTTGAGCCCGCGGAAAGCAAAGATCACGATCGCGATCGCCAGGCCGAACGAGATCAGGGTGCGCGGGCTGCGCAGCCGCTCCCAGAGGGCAAATCCGCCTCGCTCGACCTCGACCTCGGGCGCGATCTCGACGTCAACCGCGGGCTCGGTCGCCCGCTGCCTCTTGGTGTCATCTACCATCATCCAGGTGTCACCCTCCGCATACTAGGCAGCTCATCGACCGGCGCACCGACCTTGTCTTCCCAGTATTGTCCCTGTGGTTAAACACACCCTAACACACCAGGGGCGCCAATCTGAGTCGCAACCTGGAGAGTATACAACGGATCTCAGCGGCTGCTGCCGCCAGTCAGGATCTCGGCGCGGTACCAGGCCCAGAAGCGAGCCAGCCCCTCATCGATAGCGATGCTGCTCTCGAAGCCCAGCAGGCGGCCGGCCTTCTCGGTGCTCGCGAAGGTGATTGGCGGCTCGGTCGCCGGCAGGGGCCGCGCCTCGACCAGGGCCCTCAGCCCGGTGATCCGCTCCAGCAGGGCTACGAAGTGCCGCATCTCGACGGGCTGCGAGTTGCCCAGGTTGTAGATCTCGTAGGGCCGCGGGCGGTCGAGGGCGGCGACCACCCCAGCGACAATATCATCGACATAGGTGTAGTCGCGGAAGAGGTTCACCCCGCCGTCGAAGAGCACGAACGGCTCGCCCCGCACCATCCTTTCGACAAAGAGGTACGGCGTCATATCGGGGCGGCCGCGCGGCCCATACACGGTGAAGAAGCGCACGACCGCGGTCGGCGTCCCGTAGAGGCTATGAAAGGTGTAGGCCAGCACCTCGGCCGCCTTCTTGGTGGCCGCGTAGGGCGAGAGGGGCCGATCGGTCGGGTCGTTCTCTACGAAGGGCAGCTTCTCGGTCTTCCCATACACCGAAGAGGTCGAGGCCAGCACCAGGCTCTCGATCGCGTGGCGGCGGGCAAGCTCGAGCATATGCACAGTGCCGCCCACATTGACCTGCTCGTACAGGGTCGGGTTGGCGATCGAAGGGCGCGGCCCCGGCATTGCCGCCAGGTGGGCCACCCGCCGGGGCCGGTGGGCTGCGAAGATCGCCCCCAGGGCCTCGGCGTCGCGGATGTCAGCCTCGGCCAGGGTGAAGCCGGGCTGGGACAGGGCCCACTCTAGGTTGCGCCGCTTGCGCCCCGGGTCGTAGTAGCTCGTGAAGTTATCGACGCAGACCACCTGCTCACCACGCCGCAGCAGAGTGTCCACCACATGGCTGCCAATAAAGCCAGCCCCGCCCGTCACCAGATAGGTCATCGATGCTGCTCCTCACCACGGGCCCGCTCGGCGATCACGAGCAGGGCCCAGACCGAGCCAAGCTGCAGGCCCATATTGAGCACGTGCAGGTTCTCAAACAGATTATGGGCGGCCACGGCCGCCACAACGCCCGCCCCGCCCGCGGCCACGCCCTGCCACGGCCACGTCGGCGCCGCCCTGATCGCCCGCACGGCCTGGGCGGCCGTCGCGCCAATCAGCAGCAGGTAGGCGGCCAGGCCTACCAGGCCAGCCTCGGCGGCGATGTGCAAGTAGTAGTTATGGGCGTGGCCCCGCGACTCGTACCAGGGGCGCACGCTGAGCGGTCGCTCGCCGGGGCCCGGCGGTCGCTCGTAGGCTACGCTATAGTTGCCCGGGCCGACCCCGGTCACGGGGTAGCGCGTGAGCATGTTCCACCCGGCCTGCATATGGGCCATGCGCTCGACGACGGCGAAGTTCGCCGGGGTGATGTCGGCCCCGCGCGCGTCGAAGAGGCGCAGGTTGCCGGCCAGGCTGGCCAGGCGGCCCACCACGGCGTCGGGCAGCAGGCCGCGCCCGCCGAGGATGGCCAGGGCCACAGCGCCCGCCCCGGCG
>JAAXUL010000334.1:3635-7947 GCA_013336035.1 Chloroflexales bacterium | reverse complement strand
GTCGCCGGCAAGCAGAGAGTGGGCCTCGTGTGAAACCTTGATAGTCGCTGTGCCCTCGTAGCATACCACGCTCCACCACCCCCGGCAAGGCGGCGCGCGGCTTGCAGGGGCATACCGTGAGCCTGTGAGTACCCATGCCCCCGCGTAAGTCTGCAAAGCAGCCCGGCCCGAAGAACGGCAATGGCGCAAAGCTCGGCTTCGAGGCCACTCTCTGGGCAGCCGCCGACAAGATGCGCAACAACATGGATGCTTCCGAGTACAAGCATGTTGTACTCGGGCTGATCTTCCTCAAATATATCTCTGACGCTTTCGAGGAGCGCTACCAGGCCCTCCTCGCCGAGCAGGACCAAGGTGCCGACCCCGAGGACCCCGACGAGTACCGCGCCGAGCACATCTTCTGGGTGCCACCAGAGGCCCGCTGGCTCCACCTCCAGGCTAATGCCAAAAAGTCCGAGATCGGCAAGCTCCTTGATACCGCGATGGAGGCGATCGAGCGCGATAATCCATCCCTCAAGCGGGTGCTGCCCAAGGACTACGCCCGCCCCGCGCTCGACAAGCAGCGTCTCGGCGAGCTGATTGACCTGATTGGTACGATCGGCCTGGGCGATAAGGAGAATCGCTCGAAGGATATCCTGGGCCGGGTCTATGAGTACTTCCTCGGTCGCTTCGCCAGCGCCGAGGGCAAGGGCGGTGGCGAGTTCTACACGCCCCGGTGCATCGTGCAGCTGCTGGTCGAGATGCTCGCCCCATACAAGGGCCGGGTCTTCGATCCCTGCTGCGGCTCCGGCGGGATGTTCGTGCAGAGCGAGAAGTTCGCCGAGTCTCACGGCGGGCGCATTGGCGACATCAGCGTCTATGGACAGGAGTCTAACCCCACCACCTGGCGCCTGGCCAAGATGAATCTGGCGATCCGCGGCATTGATGGAAACCTCGGCCCTGAGCACGCCGACAGCTTTCACCGCGACCTGCACAAAGACCTCAAGGCTGACTTCATCTTGGCTAACCCGCCCTTCAACATCAGCGATTGGAGCGGCGAGCGGCTGCGCGACGATGCGCGCTGGGCCTACGGGGTGCCGCCGGTAGGCAACGCCAACTACGCCTGGGTGCAGCACTTCGTCCACCACTTAGCACCCAGGGGCCTTGCCGGCTTCGTGCTTGCCAACGGCAGCATGTCGAGCAACCAGTCGGGCGAGGGCGACATCCGCCGCGCCCTGGTCGAGGCCGATCTGGTGGATTGTATGGTCGCGCTGCCCGGCCAACTCTTCTACTCAACCCAGATCCCGGTCTGCCTCTGGTTCCTGGCCCGCAGCAAGGCCAACGGGCGATTCCGCGACCGCCGCGGCGAGACGCTGTTTATTGACGCGCGCAAGCTGGGTATGCTCATCGACCGCGTTCACCGCGAGCTGACCGAGGCCGACATCGCGAAGATTGCCGGGGCCTACCACGCCTGGCGCGGCGACAAGGGCGCGGGCACTTACGCCGACGAGGCAGGCTTCTGCAAGGCGGCCAAGCGCGCCGAGATCGCCTCGCACGGCTATGTGCTTACACCGGGGCGCTATGTCGGCGCTGCCGAAGCGGAGGAGGACGATGAGTCTTTCGCGGACAAGATGAAGCGATTGACTGCGACGCTATGGGAACAACAGGCCGAGGCGGCGAAGCTGGATGCTGCTATATCTGCCAAACTCAAGGGGTTTGGGTATGGCAAGTGAGCAGCATCGACGTACCATTGGCGATTACGTGACGCTCCAGCGTGGAACCACATATAAGGGCTCTCTTGTAGGCAAACCTGGCCCTGCATTGCTCGGGCTTGGATCTATCGAGCCTGGTGGGGGCTTCAGACATAGTGACTACAGCACGTACGGAGGAGAGTGCCCGGCGAATCTGATGCTCTTCCCTGGAGACCTTTATGTTGCGCTAAAGGGGGCAACCAAGGACGGAAAAATGATTGGGTCTGTAGCTCGCGTTCCTGGTGCTGTGTCGTCAGGCCGTCTTACCCAAGATACCGTCAAACTTTCGTTTCGCGAGCAGAATTCTGATGATGCAAACTACCTCTATTGGATTCTACGCACTCCACAGTATCGCGCTTATTGTGCTGCACATGCCATGGGTAGTGCCGTTGTTGCGTTGAGCCGGCAGGATTTTCTTAACTATCCAGTGCCGCCATTAACTTCTGCAAGGAAGCGACTCGTAGCTCTACTTGAAGCAATCGACGACAAGATCGAGCTGAACCGGCGCCAGAACACCACCCTGGAGGCCCTGGCCCGCGCAATCTTCACGAGTTGGTTCGTGGATTTCGATCCCGTGCGTGCCAAGGCAGAGGGCCGCGCCTTGGCAGCGATGGATGCGACGATGGCGACACTCTTCCCCGACGGCTTCGAGGAGATCGACGGGCGCGACGTGCCGAGGGGGTGGAGAGTAGGCAGATTGAGTGACGTGGCAGAAAATCTACGGTGGGGAGTAGATCCCTCCAATTTAGCCTCTGAGACACCATACATTGGGCTTGAACACATGCCGCGTCAGAGCATTAGTCTCGGTGAGTGGGGACACTCTCATGGATTGGAGAGTAATAAATTCAAGTTCGCGAGAGGAGAGATTCTGTTTGGAAAGCTTCGCCCGTATTTCCATAAGGTTGGAGTGGCTCCAGTTGATGGCGTTTGCTCAACCGACATCTTGGTTTTGAGGCCAAAACAGTCTGGCTGGTTTGCTTTTGTCTTGAACCATGTTTCTAGCTCAGTCTTTGTTGAGTACACTAATGCGGCGTCGGATGGAACAAAAATGCCTCGGACAAATTGGGACTACATGGCTCGCTATGAAATCAGCATCCCATCTGTGCAATTAGCACAAGCTTCTAATGATCTGATCAATCCATTTATCGAACGATTGATTGCGAATATACATCAATCCCGCACCCTGGCCGCCCTGCGCGACACGCTGCTGCCAAAGCTGCTGTCAGGGGAGATCCGGGTGCGTGACGCAGAGGCGATCGTAGCAAAACAGATGTAGCCCTCCAACTCGCCACGGAGGCCCGCCATGCCCGCCGCTGATATCACCGAGGCCGATGTCGAGAACGCCACCCTCGCCTGGCTGCGCCAGTTGGGCTACGCTATCCTCTTCGGCCCCGACATCGCCTCCGGCGAGCCGGCCGCCGAGCGCGACGACTATGGCCAGGTGGTGCTGTTCGGCCGCCTGCGCGATGCCCTTGCCCGCCTGAACCCCACCGCTCCCGCTGAGGCCCGCGAGGAGGCCCTGCGCCGGCTGCTGCGCCCCGAGTCGCCCTCTCCTATCGCCAACAACCGCGCCTTCCACCGCATGCTCGTCGAGGGCGTCACAGTCGAGTATCGCCGCCCCGACGGCAGCATCGGCGGCGAGCAGGTGCGCCTGATCGACTTCGCCCGCCTCGAGCAGAACGACTGGCTGGTGGTCAACCAGTTCACGGTCATTGAGGGCCAGTACAACCGCCGCCCCGACATCGTGCTCTTCCTCAACGGCCTACCCCTGGTGGTGATCGAGCTGAAGAACCCTGCCGACGAGCAGGCCACGGTCTGGGCGGCCTGGAACCAGCTTCAGACCTACAAGGCTCAGATCCCAGCCCTCTTCCTCTTCAACGAGGCCCTAGTTATCTCCGACGGCCTCACTGCCCGCATCGGCACGCTCACCGCCGACAAAGAGCGCTTCATGCCCTGGCGCACCATTGAGGGTGAGGAGCTTGCTCCGTCGCAGATGCTCGAGCTGGAGGTGCTCACCCGCGGCGTCTTCGAGCGGCGCTGCCTCCTCGACCTGTTGCGCTCCTTCATCGTCTTCGAGGACGACGGCAGCGGCACGCTGATCAAGAAGATGGCCGGCTACCATCAGTTCCACGCCGTCCAGCGCGCCGTGGCCGCCACTCTGGATGCAGCCGCCCCCGCCGGCAACCACCGCGCCGGCGTGGTCTGGCACACCCAGGGCTCGGGCAAGAGCCTCACGATGGCCTTCTACGCCGGACGGATTATTCAGGAACCGGCGATGGCCAACCCGACCCTGGTGGTGATCACCGACCGCAACGACCTCGACGACCAACTCTTTGGCACCTTCTCTCGCTGCCACGAGCTGCTGCGCCAAGCCCCGACCCAGGCTGAGGATCGCGCCGATCTTAGGGCAAAGCTGCAGGTCGCCGCCGGTGGGGTGGTCTTCACAACTATCCAGAAGTTCCTCCCTGAGGCGAAGGGCGGGCGCTACGACCAGCTCTCCCCCCGCCGCAACATCGTGGTCATCGCCGACGAGGCCCACCGCAGCCAGTACGGCTTCGAGGCGAAGCTCGACCCGAAGACCGGCG
>JAAXUL010000334.1:0-3625 GCA_013336035.1 Chloroflexales bacterium | reverse complement strand
TCTTCCGATCTCTCCTTCATTGGCTTCACCGGCACCCCGGTCGAGCTGACCGACCGTAACACCCGCGCCGTCTTCGGCGACTACATCAGCATCTATGATATCCAACGTGCAGTGCAGGATGGGGCGACGGTCCCAATCTACTATGAGAGCCGCCTGGCCAAGCTCGCGCTTGACGAGCGGGAGAAGCCGCGCCTCGACAAAGAGTTTGAGGAGGTCACCGAGGGCGAGGAGGTCGAGAAGAAGGAGCAACTGAAGAGCAAGTGGGCCGCCCTGGAGGCTGTCGTCGGCGCCGAGCGGCGTATCGCTATGCTTGCCGAGGACTTGGTCGCCCACTTCGCCGGGCGCATGGAGGCGATGGACGGCAAGGCGATGATCGTCTGTATGAGCCGCCGCATCTGCGTCGATCTCTACAACGCGCTTGTTGGCCTCCGCCCCGAGTGGCACAGCGACGACGACACGCAGGGTATGCTCAAGGTGGTGATGACCGGCTCCGCCTCGGACAGGCTCGATTGGCAGCCGCACATCCGCAACAAGCCCCGCCGTGAGGCCCTGGCAAAGCGCTTCAAGAACGCGGCCGATCCGCTCAAGCTCGTCATCGTACGCGACATGTGGCTCACCGGCTTCGATGCGCCCAGCCTACACACGATGTACGTGGACAAGCCGATGCGTGGGCACGGGCTGATGCAGTCCATCGCCCGCGTCAACCGCGTCTTCAAGGATAAGCCCGGTGGGCTGATCGTTGACTACCTCGGACTGGCCGACTCGCTGCGCGAGGCAATGGCTAGCTACACTGAGAATGGCGGCACTGGCAAGACGGCTTTGGAGCAGGAGGAGGCCGTCGCGATCATGTTGGAGAAGCATGAGATCTGCTGCGGCCTCTTCCATGGCTTCGACTGGTCGGTGTGGTCCAGCGGCACACCGCTCCAGCGCTTGGGACTGCTCCCCTCGACCCAGGAGCACATCCTGGCCCAGGAGGATGGCAAGGCCCGCCTGCTCCAGGCCGTCGCCGAGCTCTCTCGGGCCTTCGCCCTGGCCGTCCCTCATGATGAGGCCATCCGCATCCGCGACGACGTCGCCTTCTTCCAGGCCATCCAGGCCGCCATCGCCAAGGCCCCGGGCAGCGGCGGCAAGCTGACCGGCGACGATCTTGACCACGCCGTGCGCCAGATCGTCTCAAAGGCCATCGCCCCCGACCAGGTGATCGACATCTTCGCCGCGGCGGGCCTCAAGAAGCCCGACATCTCCATCCTCTCCGACGAGTTTCTGGCCGAGGTGCGCGGCCTGCCGCAGAAGAACGTCGCCGTCGAGCTACTGCGCAAGCTCCTGGCTGACGAGATCAAGACCCGCTCGCGCACCAACGCCGTACAGGGTCGCTCCTTCACCGAAATGCTAGAGCGCTCGCTGCGCGCCTACCAGAACCGCGCCCTTGAGACGGCCCAGATTATCGAGGAGCTGATCAAGCTTGCGGAGGAGATGCGCGCCGCTGAGAAGCGTGGCGAGGACCTCGGCCTCACAGAGGACGAGGTGGCCTTCTACGAGGCACTGGAGGTGAACGACAGCGCGGTCAAGGTGCTCGGCGACGAGACGCTGAAGACCATCGCCCGCGATCTGGTGCAGACGGTGCGCCGTAACGCGACCATCGACTGGACGTTGAAAGAGAGCGCTCGGGCGAAGCTTCGCGTCGTAGTCAAGCGGCTGCTGCGCAAGTACGGCTACCCGCCCGACAAGCAGGAGCGCGCCACGCTGGTTGTGCTCGAGCAGGCGACTCTCCGGGCGGCCGAGTGGGCAGGGTAGCGTGATCTAACAAAGGACGCCCGTGTTCGTCGCTGATATGACGCCGTTAATGACGAGAGCCTGCGTTGCGTGGTGGTCGCCCACTTCGCTGACTTGGAAGCCGAGAGCTTTGCTTCCGTAACTGGCTCAGCCCCTGAGGCGATGCACAACAGTGTGCACCCTAATGTTGACTGGATTGGCAGTTGGTGTCTACGCCTGTGATTCCGCACCCTGATAGACCTTGTGGGGTAGCTTGACGTGTGTCGGGATGCTTCGGATAGTTTTACAAGTCATCATGCAAATACAATCGATCACTATCAAGGGGTTCCGCTGCTTTGATGCAGCAGGACAGTCGATCACGCTTGACCATCTGACCTGCTTTGTAGGACCAAATGCTTCTGGTAAGACGACTACAATGGTGGCGCTTGCTCGACTGTTTGGGGAGAGCCAGAGTGAGAGAACCGTCAAGGCCTCAGACTTTCATGTGGCATCTGGCGAAGAGTTGACATCCTGCAAGAAACGACATTTGTCTCTGGAGGCAATACTCGTCCTGCCAGAGTTAGAGAAGCAAAACCCATCCGGCAGAGCAATCGCGGAGTCGTTTAACCAGATGGTAGTCGATGCGCCAGGAGAGACACCGTACTGTCGTATCCTCTTGGAAGCAACGTGGGAGAACGATGGAACACCCATGGGAGATATCCAGCAGAAGCTGTATTGGATTCTCACTTCTTCAGACGACCCAGCCGTTGTTGAGAGCAAAAAGATTCAGGTGAGGCCTACCGATCGCGCCAAGGTGCGGGTGGTGTATGTCCCGGCTTCAAGAGATCCATCTGCACAGATTCGCTCAACCACCACGACTGTCTTTGGCAGGCTGCTCCGCGCTTTAGAGTGGGGTAAGAAGGACGAAGACATCCGCCAACAACTGCAAAATCTGAAGGCGGAGTTTGCTCGACTACCTGGCCTTACAACTATGAACGTCAACGTCCAGGCGGCGTGGAAATCGCTATATGATGGCCCAGTAGCCGCCAATGTGGCGTTTGAGAGTATCGACGCGAACCCAAGCGCGCTCCTCGACCTCCTTGCCCCGACCTTTACTCCCGATGAGCAGGGGAAGCAGCTACGATCGGCCGAACTAAGCGATGGCCTACGGGCATTATTTGCACTGTCGCTGCCACTGGGTCTGTACTACGTGGAAGCGTTACTCAGGTCCGATGCCTCCGCCGCCGGCTTTTGCGCATCTGTTACTGACAATCTACCATCGCTGACGCTCTTTGCAGTCGAGGAACCTGAGAACCATCTATCTCCACATTATCTTGGTAAGGTGGTGGGTCAGTTATTGGCAGTGTCGAAGTCTGACGCTGCGCAGGTTGTGCTATCCAGTCACTCCCCGTCAATTATGGGCAGGATCGATCCAGATCACGTGCGGTACTTCCTTGGGGGAGAGACGCGCCAGCGTACGCAGGTGAGAGCACTCACCCTACCCCAGGAGGATGATGAAGCATTCAAATACGTGCGCGAAGCTATTCGCGGCTACCCCGAGCTCTATTTCGCTCGCCTGGTCGTCCTTGGGGAAGGACCTTCTGAGGAGATTGTGTTGCGACGTTTGTTCGAGGCGAGTGGCGCTCCCCTTGATGCCCACTTTATCTCGGTTGTCCCGCTTGGGGGCCGGCACGTAAACCACTTCTGGCGATTGCTCAACAGCCTCGGTATCCCGTTTATTACGCTCTTGGACCTTGATCGCGAGAAGGAAGGTGCGGGTTGGGGGAGAATTCAATACATCCGCAACCAGCTTGTAGACTTACACGGATCAGGATCTAGGAAGCTGGTATGCAGCGAGATAAACGGTGTCACG
>JAAXUL010001110.1 GCA_013336035.1 Chloroflexales bacterium | reverse complement strand
GACCACCGCGTCTTTATGCTTCATCGCGCCGGCGAGGTCGAAGCTGACGCCCTCGACATTGACCCCGAAGCGTTTGCCCTCTTTCACCTCATCGAGCAGGTCGGCGCTGTGGAGCAGAGCCTTGGTCGGGATGCAGCCGACATTGAGGCACACGCCGCCCAGGGGCCCGCTCTCGACGATGGCCGTCTTCATCCCAAGCTGGCCCGCGCGCACCGCCGCCACGTAGCCCCCCGGCCCCGAGCCGATGATCACCACATCGTACACGCTCTCGCTCACGGTGTGGACCTTTCTAACTTTCTCGTGCGATAACGCACGAGGGCTGGGCTCATTATACCGCTCTGTGCTCCTGTCTGTAGGCTTATCTGCCCGCGCCGCGGCGGCGAGCGCCCGGCGCCGGGCGAAGCGACTGTGCTACAATGCCGGCGCCATGAGCGACACTACTCTCTTGATCGACACCCACGCCCACCTGGCCCTGGGCCAGTTCGACGAAGACCGCGCGGCCGCCATCGCGCGCGCCGGGGCCGCCGGCGTGGCCCGCATGGTCGAGGTCGGCTTCGACCTGCCGTCCTCGCGCGCCGCCATCGCCCTGGCCGAGGCCCACCCCCAGATCTTCGCCGTGGTCGGCGTGCAGCCGAACCACCTGGACGGGCTGGCCGACGGCTGGCTCGACGAGGTGCGGGCGCTGGCCGCCCACCCGAAGGCGGTGGCCATCGGCGAGATCGGCCTCGACTACCATTGGATGAAGTCCCCGCCCGCCGACCAGGAGCGGGCCTTCCGCGCGCAGCTGGCCCTCGCCCGCGCGCTGGGGCTGCCCGTGGTCATCCACAGCCGCGAGGCGAAGGACGACACCCTGCGCGTGCTCGACGACGCGGCCCGCGGCCAGCCCGGGGTGATGCACTCCTTCCTGGGCGACTGGGCCTACGCCCGGGCCTGCCTCGAGGTCGGCTTTCTGCTCTCGCTGTCGGGGCCGCTCACCTTCCCGAAGTCCGCCGAGCTGCACGAGGTCGCGCGCCTGGCGCCCCTGGCGACGCTGCTCGTCGAGACCGACAGCCCCTATCTGACCCCCCACCCCCACCGCGGCCAGCGCAACGAGCCGGCCCGCGTCCGCCTCGTCGCCGAGAAGCTCGCCGCCCTGCGCGGCGAGCCCCTGGATGTGGTGGCGGCGGCGGTGTGGGCCAACGCCGAGCGGGTATTCCCGCGTATGCGCGGGTAAGCCTATGGCACCAGGCGCCGCCGCTCGCCCGCGAGCCGCCCGAACGCTTGGCGGCGAGCTCGCCGCGGTCCTCCCCGGCGCGCTCCTGATCCTGCTGATGACCGGGGCCGTCGTATGGTCGCTCTCGGTCTCGTCCTGGGCCAGCGGGCTGGACGTGCTGCGCCCGATGGCCCTGCTCGGCCTGCTGGTGGGCATTATCTTCGCCCGCCTGCCGTGGCTGCCCGGCTGGCTCGCCCACCTGCTCAGCGCGGCCCTGGCCCTGACCTGGGCCGTGCAGCTGCTCGGCGACCAGATGGACGGCCGGCTGCTCACCTGGCGCGACCAGGCCACCGACCTGATCATCCGCGTGATCATGTGGGCCCGCGTCCTCGGCTCGGGCGGCCGCGGCGAGGACATCCTGCTCTTCGTGCTGGTGCTCTGCCTGCTCGTCTGGGCCCTGGCCTACAGCACCGCCTGGATGACCCTGCGGCGCGGCCTGACCTGGCGGCCGATCATCCTCAACGCCGTGGTGGCCCTGGTCAACTACACCTACGTGCTGCCCAAGCCGACCGCGGCCTTCTTCGTGTTCCTCTGCGCGGCCCTGCTGCTGCTGGTCTACCAGCATGTGCTCGAGCGACAGGCCGCCTGGGATGCGCGCCACGTCGAGTACCCCGACCTGCTCGCGGTGCGCTTCCTCTGGTCTGCCGCCCTGGTCTGCGGCCTGCTGATCGCCCTGACCGCCATCCTGCCGGGCCAGGTCTCGATTGACCGGGCGACGCGCACGTGGGCGCTGCTGAGCGGCCCCTTCAAGGCCGCCCGCGAGGGCTGGGAGGACATGTTCAGCACGATCAGCGCGCCGCCGGGGGCGGGCAGCGGGGCCTTCACCTCGCGCGGGGCCACCTTCGGCGGGGCCCGCAAGCTCACCGCCGATGTGGTGATGGAGGTGCGCTCGACCGGGTACGACTACTGGCGCGCCGTGGCCTTTGACAAGTATACCGGCCAGGGCTGGCAGAACACTGTCGGCGAGCAGGCCCGCGCCGCCCTCGGCGTCGGCACCCCCGAGCAGGCCCGCACCCCCCGCGCCCCCGACGAGCCAATCCCCGTCAGCGAGACGCTAGGCCGCCGCGAGATCGCCCAGCGCTTCACCCTGGCGGCCGACCGGCCCGACGACCTGGTGATGGTCGGGGGCACCGCCCGCAGCGTGAGCGTGCCCACCCTCGTCGAGCATAACTATCTCGACGCCGCGAGCGGCCAGGCGCCAAACTTCGACGAGACGGCCCTGATCGTCGCCCGCGAGCGCCTGCGCGAGGGCCAGACCTACACGGTCACCGCCCTGATGTCGTTCGCCGACGTGGCGAGCCTGCGCGCCGCGGGCGGCGAGTACCCCCAGTGGGTGCGCGAGCGCTACCTCCAGCTGCCCGACATCGTCACCCCCCGCACCCGCGAGCTGGCCGCGCAGGTCGTGGCCGCGGCGGGCGCCGACAACCCCTACGACATCGCGGTCGCCATCCAGGGCTACCTGCGCACGCTCACCTACAACGAGACCGTCCCCTCCCCGCCCGCCGGCTCCGACCCCGTCGACTGGTTCCTCTTCCAGCAGCGCGAGGGCTACTGCGACTACTTCGCCTCGGCCATGGTGGTGATGCTGCGCGCGCAGGGGGTCCCGGCGCGCTGGGCGCGCGGCTACGCCGGCGGCGAGTTCGACGCCGAGCGGGGCGTCTACGTGGTGCGCGAGAACGTGGCCCAC
>JAAXUL010001109.1 GCA_013336035.1 Chloroflexales bacterium | reverse complement strand
GTTCAGCCAACCTTCGTGGTCGAGCTCATCGACCTCTTCGTCGCTGACACACCTGCACAGCTGGACCTCCTCCGGAGCGCGCTGGCGGCGCAGGATCTTGGCGCACTACGGCGCATCGCTCACTCGCTCAAAGCCAGCGCCGCCTTTGTCGGCGCAATGCACCTGGCTGAGGCATGTGCCGCCCTCGAAGATCTGGCGAGGGGCCAGACCCTGGAGGGCGCTGCGCAGCTCGTCGCTGCGGTGGCTGCGGTTGGGCCGCAAGCAATAGCCGCCCTGGAGCTGCTGCGAGGGCGCTTCTTCGTGCCACCACCGCCCGCCGACAGGCCCTAGAAGGCTCGCCGTTGCAGCCCATCAGCAGGGCTGAAGGAGCGTAGCGGCGAGGAGTATGCAGTGGTCGCCGCTCTGCGAAGGCACAGCACCTGGTCGTTCTTTCCGGTACCCTCATCGGATCGCACCTCTGGAACTCTGGCCGTATGGATATCCTTCCTGCCCTTACCCAGCTCGAGACGGTCTACCACGCACAGCTCCCGGAGAAAGTAGAGCAGCTGGTTGCCGCTTGCCGGCTCCTGCTGGGGTCGTCCTGGAAAGCCGAACAGCTCCCTGGGGTCCATCGTCTGGCCCACAATCTTTCCGGCTCCGGGGCCACCTTTGGCTACCACACCCTGAGTGAGGCTGCTCATGCGCTTGAGCAGGCCCTCCTCCCACTTCGCGATCAGCCTATGCCCCCAACGCCTGAGCAGGTTGGGGCCATCGCGCGATGTCTCTCCCTGCTTCAGCAGGCGACCCTCAGCCCTGACACCGGCCTGAGCCCCTCGCCGTCCACCACCTCCCCCTCGCCGTCCGCCGCCGCCTCGCCGCACACCCGCGCGCAGACCCTTGTCATCGTCGACGACGATCAGGATGAAGCGACGAGCCTGGCGCTCCAGCTAAGCTACTTCGGCTACCGTGTGCTTGTGCGAACGACCGCCGCCGACCTCGCCGAGCTGGTTCGTGCGGAGCAGCCGGCGGCGTTACTCCTTGACCTCACGCTCTCCGAGGGCGAGCTGGCTGGCGCGGAAACCGCCCGGGGGCTTCGTGATCAGGCACTCCTGCCGCCGACGATTTTTCTCTCGCGGCGCACCGACTTACCGGCCCGCCTGGAGACGGTCCGGGCTGGTGGGAGCGCCTACTTTGCCAGGCCCGTCGATCTGAACGAGCTGGTTCGCACCCTGGATCGCCTCACGCAGGCGGTGCCGCCATCCCCTGCGCGCGTCCTCATCGTGGATGACTCGGTCATCATCGCTCACGCCCACGCCGCGTTCCTGCGTGCGGCTGGTATGGACGTCGTGACGGTGACGGATCCGCAGAACCTTTTGCCGGTGCTGGCCGAGCAGCAGCCCGACCTGGTGCTGATGGACATGTACCTGCCCGGCTGTGAGGGACAGGAGCTGGCCTCGGTCATTCGGCAGCAGCCGGCATTCCACGGCATGCCGATCGTCTTTCTTTCGGGTGAGACCGACCGTGAGCGTCAACTCTTGGCCTTAGGGCAGGGAGGCGACGACTTTTTGACCAAGCCTGTCACGCAGGCGCATCTCGTCGCCGCCGTCACCAGCCGGATTGAGCGGGCCCGCATGATCCGCGGCCAGCTCAACCGTGATAGCCTGACCGGGTTGCTCACCCACGCGGCCTTCAAGGAGCAACTCGTGCGTGAGAGCGCCCGAGCGTCGCGCACGGGCATGTGGCTGAGCGTGGTGATGCTTGATGTGGACCATTTTAAGCGGGTCAATGACACCCACGGACACGCGGCTGGCGATCGCGTGCTCACCAGCCTCGCCAGACTCCTGCAGCAGCATCTACGCGCCAGCGATGTGGTCGGTCGCTACGGCGGCGAGGAATTCGCGGTTCTTCTGCCGGATACAGATGGAGCGGGCGCGCTCACGGTTCTTGAGCGCATCCGTACGCAATTCGCGGGTGTGCAGCACCAGGGCGCGCATGGCACGCCGTTTACCGTGACCTTTAGCGCCGGCATCGCGAGCGTGCCGCCATACAGCGTGGCTGAGCGCCTCCTCGAGGCGGCGGATGCGACCCTGTACGCGGCGAAGCAGCGCGGTCGCAACTGCGTACTGCAGGCAGATGCGCTCCGGCTGCCCGCAGTCGCTCTGACCGCATCGAAGCTTGTGCCAGCCCCTAGCATTCCGCCCTCTGAGCATCTTGGGCCCGAGCAGCGAGCCACTCGTGCACTCATTGTCGACGATGATGAGGATCTCCGCGCCGTGCTTCATCTCTGGCTGAGCGGGTGGGGATGGGATGTTGAGGCCCTCGCGACTGGCGCGGAGGCCCTTCAACGCCTTGATGCAATGAGGCCTGATGTCGTTCTGCTTGATGCCTTGATGCCGGGGCTGGGCGGCCTGGATGTGCTTACCCAGATTCGCTCCCGCGAGCGCGATCTCGCGGTCGTGATGATCACCGCCTTCAGCTCAGAGCAGCTTGTGACGGAGGCGCTACGCCAGGGTGCCGACGACTACGTGCGGAAACCGCTCAACCCTTCTGAGCTACGCACCGTGCTCGAGCGCACCCTGGGTCGCCTGCAGCTGCGACGGGAGAACACCCTGCTGCAGCGCCGGCTGGCGGATGATGTACGGCACGCTGCACGGGTCCAGGCGAACCTCCTCCCAGCGACGCCCCCACCACTCCAGGGCTACTCGCTCGCGGCGCGGTGCCTCCCCGCACGTGAGGTTGGGGGCGACTTCTACGATTGGCATGTGACCGATGAGGGAGCGCTGATTCTCACGCTTGCCGACGTGATGGGCAAGGGAATGCCGGCGGCATTACTCATGAGCACGGCGCGCGCAACGTTACGGGCGCTACGTGGTATAGGCAGTGCCCTCGCCACCGTGAACGCGATGGCAGAGGTGCTCGCTCCTGACCTCGATCGCCTGGACAGCTTCATCACGCTGTTTC
>JAAXUL010001108.1 GCA_013336035.1 Chloroflexales bacterium | reverse complement strand
TGGCGGCTTGCGCCCTCGCCGCTCAACAGGCCAGCCCTTGCCTTTGGGGCCGTGAGCCTGCTCGCGTTTGCGTGGAGCATAGCCTGGCGCGACCCTGGCCTGATCAGCGCGCCCAAGTTTATTGTCACGCAGATTGCGGCCGAGGCAACGATCCTGGTCTCGCTGAGCGCGATGCTGCTCGTGGGCAACTTCTTTGACACCCCTGGTAAGCTCAAATATCTGGTCGGGACATTTCTGCTCTTCGGCTTCTTGATGACCCTGAGCGAGCTTGCAAAGCTCGACCACGGCCTGCTCAATGACCGCGGCCTGTGGGGGGGCTGGCTGGTGGCCTGCGCGTATGGGCTGCTGATCGTCCAGCCAGGCCTGAGCGGGTGGTGGCGCATAGCGCTGATCGCCGTGCTTGGGCTGACCTTCTTCCAGATCATGGTGGTCAACTCCCTCTGGGTATCTGGCTGGGCGCCGGCCCTTGTCGCCCTTGCCGTCATTACGCTGCTGCGCTCATGGAAAGCCTTCATCGTTTTCGTCATCGTGGGTGCGCTGGTGTTCATCGCGTCTCGGGGCTTTTTCGCCCAGGTGACACAGGACAATGTTGACGAGGGCGCCCTCGGGCGGCTGGTCATCTATGAGCAGAGCTGGCGTATTCTGCGTGAGCACCCGCTTCTGGGCACTGGGCCGGCGGGCTACGCCCTCTACTACATGACCTACTTCCCCGATGAGGCCCGATCGACCCATAATAACTACCTCGACATTGTGGCCCAGTTCGGGTTTGTCGGCCTGGGCGTCTGGGCCTGGCTGATGGGCGTCAGCCTCTTTGAGGGCTGGCGGCTCAGCCGGCAGGCGCCGTCGGGCTTCCTGCGCACGATCGTGATCATCGCTACAGCCGGCTGGGCGGCGGCTCTCTTCTCTATGGTGCTCGGCGACTGGGTGCTGCCTTTCGCCTATAACCAGGGGATCGCCGGCTACAGCTACACGGTCTACAGCTGGTTATTCCTGGGCACGCTGATCAGTGTCCGCAAGCTGAGCAGCGCTATGGTAGCGGAGCAAAGCCAATGAGGCGTAGCACACTCACCGCCGTATGCTCTCTCGGGCTGCTCTGCCTCGCGCTTATGGCGACGCACTCTGCCGCGGCTCAAAGTACCTGGAGCGCACCCTTTGATGTCGCGGAAGCTGCCCACTTCTCTTGGTTCCCTGATCTGGCTGTTGACGCCGAGGGTGGCGTCCATGTTATCTGGGCTAGCGGTGACGCTGGACCCGCCGACTCGGAAAATCCTCCCGAGACGACTGACCTGCTGCGCTATCGCGTGCTGCGCGCGGGGGCCTGGTCGGCAGTGAATGATATCCTCTTCACGGGGACCGGCGGCTACACGGTGCGTAACAGTGTTGTGGCCGGGCGAGACGGGCGCCTGCATGTGCTGGTGCGCATGCATACGCAGGTGTACGCCACCTCGGCGCCGTGGGATGAGGCCTGGTCGGCGCGCTCGTGGAGCGCGCCGGTGCTTCTCTCGGGCGAGGTCGCCTACTATACAGCCCTCGCCGCCGATAGCACCAACACCCTCCACGCGCTCTGGTCCGAGGCCGTGCAGGGCCAGGACACGCAATCGGTGTGCCTAAACTGCTCGGATCTGTTCTACCGGCGTTCGTCGGACGGCGGGCAGACCTGGAGCGAGCCGCGGAATCTGTCCTCTACCGTCGAGGGCGAGAATCGCCCCCAGCTGCGAGTTGATGGGCACGACCGTCTCCACGCGGTGTGGGATCTCGGCGTGGACTGGTACGCCGGCGCCGGCACGCCCAAAGCGGGGGTGTACAGACGCTCCGATGATAGTGGTCAGACCTGGACGGCGCCGATGATCTTCACAGCGGGCGGACGGCCAGTCCAGCAGACCTCGCTCGCGGTCACGGGCGAGGGCAACCCGTTCGTGGTCTTCCGTGACACCGAGAGCGACCGCATCTACTTTCAGTACTCTCGCGATGGCGGTAACACCTGGGGCCCCCTGGGAGAGATCCCTGGTGTCAAGGCGCGCAATATTGCCGATAACAATCTTGATACGTACGCCCTGGCCGTCGACAGTAACGGGCGCGTGCACCTGCTAATGGTCGGGTTCAGGACCGCTGATCTGTTTGATGCGAGCAATCCCTGGCTGCTGCACCTCGTCTGGAATGGCGAGCAATGGTCTCAGCCGCTGGTTGTGATGGGGGCCGATCTCTACCCTGAGTGGCCTCGCATAACTATTACGAATGGCAACCAGATTCACGCCGTATGGTTCACGCGTCACGCCGACGAGCTCTTCGGCAGCGAGAACGGCGCTTACTATCAGGTCTGGTATAGCACGCTCACCACTGATGCCTCGGCTGTAGCGTCGCTCCCGGCCTTTACCCCGGTGCCAACAGCGCAGCCGTCACCAACCCCACAGCCGACCGTCATGCCTACCCCGACGCCCTTGCCACAGGTAAGCCAGCAGGCCCCGCAGCTCAGCGGGGGGCCTGCCTGGGAGCTGCGGGGCCTGCGCACGATCTTCATTGCCCTGCTCCCAGCGGGCGCTATCGTAGCCCTGGTTGTCACCGTGGCGCGACGCCGGCGAGGCTAGGCTCATCCCGACGACTAAATGTCGTGTCATTCGACCCCTGCCCACTGTTAGGCCTGGTTTACGCCGCGATGAGATGATTCAAGCGCCCGGTCGTACAGGCCGCCAGCATTGTAGCGGCCTTCTTTGATGGCTTCGGCGGAAGATATTCTGCCGTGAGTGATATGACGCAGCCTGATCTCTCGATCATCATCGTTAATTGGCAATCCCGCGATCTACTCGAGCGGGCGCTTGAGTGCCTGTATACGACGATACGGGCCAGCAGCTTCGAGGTGATCGTCCTCGACAACAGCCCGGGCGACGGCAGCGCCGACATGGTGCGGGCGCGCTTTCCCGAGGTCCAGCTGATCGTAAATCA
>JAAXUL010001107.1 GCA_013336035.1 Chloroflexales bacterium | reverse complement strand
AGCTTCTTGCCGGCCAGATCCTCAGGGGCCTTGATGTTGGCCTCGGGGCGGACGATAAAGGCGGCGCCGCCGCTGGTGGCCCCGGCGATGATGCGCAGGGCCTCGCCGTTGCTCTTGACGTAGCCGTTGATCGCGGGGTTGGGGCCGATGTAGCCGATGTCGACCTCGCCGGCGAAGAGGGCCTCGATCAGGGCCGGGCCGGCGTTGAAGGTCTTGACGTCCAGGGTGACAGTCGGGCCGAGGGCCTCCTGGAAGGTACCCTTGGCGGCACCGACCAGGGCGACCGCGTGGGTCAGGTTCGGGAAGTAGGCCAGGCGCACAGTGGCCGGTGCGAGCTCGGCGGCGGCGGTTGGAGCGGTCGTCGCGGCGGCGGGGGCGCCTGTCGGAGCGGTCGTCGCGGCGGCGGGGGCGTCTGTTGGCGCGGTCGTTGCGGCAGGGGCTGTGGTGGCGACAGCGGTGGGCGGCTGAGCGGCCGGGGCGCTCTGGCCGCAAGCGGCGATCACCAGCAGCGGGAGCAGCAGGGCGATCAGGCGGAGTGGGCGCATTCCTCGCACGTTCATAAATGTCCCTCTTTTCGGCGGTGGACCGTTTGACCGTCTGGAACAGCACAGGCAGCCTACGCCGCCTGCAAGGCCTCGATCAGCACGCGGGCGACCTCGGGGCGAGTGAACTCGGGCGGTGGCGCCTCGCCCGACCGCAGCAGCTCCCGCACCTTCGTCCCGCTCAGGGTCAGGTGATGGCTGGGTTCGTGGGGGCAGGTGCGCGACGACGCGACGCCGGCGCAGGTCCGGCAGTAGAAGGTGTGCTCGAAGCGCAGCGGCGTGATGGCCAGATCTTCGGGGCGCAGGGTGTCGAAGATGCGCTGGGCGTCGTAGGTGCCGTAGTAGCTGCCGACCCCGGCGTGGTCGCGCCCGACGATGAAGTGGGTGCAGCCGTAGTTCTGGCGGGCGATAGCGTGCAGCAGCGCCTCACGCGGGCCGGCGTAGCGCATTGCCGCCGGGAAGACCGCCAGCAGCGTGCGCGTGGCCGGGTAATAGCCCTGCAGCAGCACCTCATAGGAGCGCACGCGCACCTCAGCCGGCAGGTCATCGTCCTTAGTGGCGCCGACGAGCGGATGGAGGAAGAGGCCGTCCACCAGCTCGAGGGCGGCCTTCTGGATATACTCGTGGGCCCGGTGGACTGGGTTGCGGGTCTGGAAGCCGACCACCGTGCGCCAGCCCCGCTCCGCGAAGGCGCGCCGGCTCTCAGCCGGGGTCAGATGCAAGGCCGGGAAGGGACTAGCGAGCCTGTCGATCAGCCAGATGTCGCCGCCAAGCAGCACCGGCCCCTGGGCGTAGAGGCGCGCGACACCTGGGTGGGCCGGGTCGGTCGTGCGGTAGACATCAGCGGCCTCGCGCGCCGGGTTGGCCGCGTAGCGCTCGCGCAGCTCCAGCAGGCCCACCAGCCGGCCGTTCGGGGCGTAGAGCGCGACGGGCTCGCCCTCACGCAGCTGGGACGCCTCGGCCTCACTGACCGGCAGGGTGATCGGGATGGGCCAGAGCGTGCCGTCGGCGAGGCGGGCCTCAGCGACCACCCGCTCGTAGTCGGCGCGGCCCAGAAAGCCCGTCAGCGGGCTGAACACGCCGGTGGCGATCAGCTCGAGGTCGGCCAGGCCAACCTCGGTGAGCGTGATGCGAGGGATCCCATGGGCGCGGGCGAGGGCTTCCTCGCGCGCCTGTCCGTGCAGGACCCGGTCGATCAGGGCGCCGCCATGCGGCACGATCAAGCTCGTTGTCGGCATACGACTCTCTAGCACTTCTCTACGATTGGCGGAAACTCCGTGCTCGCTGCGGCTGGGCGGGCGGGAGAGCCCTGCTTCGGGCGAGGGAGGATGGCCCGCTGGTCTGGGAAATCCTAATATATATGATATTATTTGTCAAGATTTAATCTGAATGCTGAGGCGATGCACTGCTGCCCAACGCCCACGCAGAGGTAGAGGTAATGGCGCTTCCCGTCGACACGTGCATCAACAGTGCCGCCGGTCACTTGCCGCGCCAAGAGGGGCCCGACGCCTTCTGCAGACCACGCCCGGTGTCTATACTTGACAATGTCGTGCGCTTAGGTTATTATCCACACTATCACAACTGAATACCCACGCTATCCAGAGAGGCAGAGGGACCGGCCCGATGAAGCCTCGGCAACCCCCGGGTGACCACCCCCGGCACGGTGCCAATTCCGGCAGCGACACTGGAAGATGAGCGGGCGAGTCTGGATACGAGCCCCTTTCACATACCTGTGGAAGGGGCTTGGCTGTGCAGGCCGCGGCCCGCGTGAGCCCCGCAGGAGCCAGCCATGCTCGCCACCAGCGCCTATGACCTCGCCACCCTCCGCGCCCAGATCGTCGGCCTCGACACGCCGCTGCCGCGCCGCGAGGGGCCGCCCGCCCCGGCCATCAACCTCGACAACGCCGCCACCACCCCGCCCCTGCGCCTGGTCCAGGCCACCGTCGAGCGCTTCCTCGGCGTCTACAGCAGCGTCCACCGCGGCGCCGGGCTTAAGTCCCAGGCCGCCAGCGCCGCCTACGAGCAGGCCCGCGCCGTGCTCGGCCGCTTCGTCGGCGCCCGCGAGGGCCAGCACACTGTCATCTTCACCCGCAACACCACCGAGGCGCTCAACCTGCTCGCCCGCCGCCTCAGCTTCGCCCCCGGCCAGCTCATCCTCAGCAGCGAGCTCGAGCACCACTCCAACGACCTGCCCTGGCGCGGCGTGGCCCCCGTGCAACACGTGCGCGCGACCCCCGAGGGCGCCTTCGACGTCGAGCACTACGCCGAGCTGCTGCGCCAGCAGGCCGGGCGCGTGCGCCTGGTCGCCGTGACCGGGGGCAGCAACGTCACCGGTCACCTGCCGCCCATCCACCATCTCGCGGCGCTGGCCCACGCCCACGGGGCCGAGATCGTGGTCGACG
>JAAXUL010001106.1 GCA_013336035.1 Chloroflexales bacterium | reverse complement strand
GGCGCAGACCGCGGCGACGCCCCGCGAGGCCGAGGTGGCCGCCGCCGAGGCCCGCGTGCGCGGCGGGCGCGCCGCCCTGCGCCAGGCCGAGATCAGTCTCGCCAAGGCCACGCTCACCGCGCCCTTCGCCGGCACCGTTGTCGAGCTGAACCTCAAGGTGGGCGAGCAGATCGCCGCCGATAGCCCCGCCCTCGTTCTGGCCGATCTGAGCGCCTGGAAGATCGAGACGAGCGACCTAACCGAGCTCGATGTGGTGGCGGTGCGCGAGGGCGACCCGGTGGCGATCAGCTTCGACGCTCTACCCGAGGTCAGCCTTGATGGCGTGGTGACGAAGGTCGAGACCCTCGGCAAGACCTTCCAGGGCGATGTCATCTACACGGTCACGGTCGAGCCACAGGGGTGGGACGAGCGGCTGCGCTGGAATATGACGGCGACCATCTCGTTCGGTGCCAAGTGAGGCCCTATGCTCAGCCTGAAGAACCTGCTGCGGCGTAAGGTCCGCACTCTGCTGACGGTCCTCGGCATCGCCGTGGGCGTCGCGGCCGTCGTGGTGCTGACGGCCTTCGGCGAGGGCATGGCCCGGGGCTTCGGCGCCGTCGGCTCGACGAGCGACGCCGACCTGCTGGTCAGCCAGAAGGACGCGATCATGATCCTCCTCGGCGCGATCGACGAGGAGGTGGGCGACGAGATCGCCGCCATGAAGGGCGTCGACGAGGTGGCCGGGACGGTGGTGGGCATCCTGCAGATGCCCGAGACGCCCTACTTCCTGGTGGCCGGCGAGGACCCGCGGGGCTTCGCGATCGGGCGCTACCGGGTGATCGCTGGCCACGCCCTGATATCCAAGCGCGAGCTGATGCTCGGCCGCCAGGCCGCCGAGAATCTCAAGAAGGGCGTGGGCGACAAGTTCCGCATCAATGACATAAGCTACCGGGTGGTCGGGATCTACGAGACCGGGGCCAGCATTGAGGACAACGGTGCGGTCATCCACCTGGACGACGCCCAGCGCGCCTTCGACAAGCGCCGCCAGGTCAGCTACTTTAAGGTGAAGCTGGACGATCCGCGGCAGCGCGACGCCGTCAAGGCGCAGATCGAGGAGCGCTGGGAGAAGCTGGCGGCCACGCGCTCGGGCGACCCGACCAGCCAGGACGATGTGCTCAAGATCTATAGCTCGATGGGCTGGTTCCTGGGCCTCTTCGCCATCCTGGTGGGCGGCCTGGGTATGATGAACGCTCAGCTGATGAGCGTTATGGAGCGCACCCGCGAGATCGGGGTGCTGCGCGCCCTGGGCTGGCGCCGGCGCCGCGTGGTGACGATGATCCTCAGCGAGGCCCTGCTCCTCTCGGCCCTTGGCGGCGCCGCGGGTCTCGCGATGGCTGTCAGCCTGGTGGCGCTGCTATCACGCACGGCGAGCATGGGCGGCTTTCTTAATAATACGGTCGAGCCCTCGGCGCTGATCCAGGCCGTCGTGATCGCTGTCGTGCTCGGCCTGGTGAGCGGCGGCTACCCGGCGTGGCGGGCCGCACGCCTGGCCCCCGTCGAGGCGATGCGGGCCGAGGCCGGGGCCAGCGTGCGCTGGGGCCTGCTCGCCCGGATCCTCGCCCCGCTGATGCGGGGCGCGGCCCTGCGCAACCTGCTGCGGCGCCCCACCCGCACCCTGATGACGGTGGTGGGCCTGGGCGTGGGCGTGGGCCTGATCGTCGCCCTGAGCGGCATCCTCGAGGGCTCGCGCCAGCTGATCACGCAGCTGCTGAGCGCCGGCCAGGCCGACATTATCGCCGAGCAGGCGGGCGCCTCGGACGCGACCTTCTCGTCGATCGATGAGCGCGTGGCCGATCAGATCCGCACCCACTCCGCGGTGAAGGCGGTCTCGCGGCTAATCTTCGGCACGACCACTGTGCCCGGGCTGCCCTTCTTTATGGTCTATGGGGTTGACCCGCGCGAGGGCTATCTGCCCCACTACCGGGTCACCGAGGGCCGTACGGTGCAGCGCCCCGGCGAGCTGATCCTGGGGCGCATGGCCGCCAACAGCCTCGAGAAGGGCCTGGGCGATGACCTGCGCCTCTCGGGCCAGGCCTTCGAGGTGGTCGGCATCTTCGAGACCGGCATCTCGTACGAGGATACGGGCGCCGTGCTCTCGCTGCGCGACGCCCAGCGCATGTTCGGCAAGCCCCGGCAGGTCTCGTTCCTCGGCATCAGCGTGTACGACCCGGCGCGGGCCGCCGAGGTGGCCGCCGACCTCGAGCGGCGCTACCCCGAGCTGATGGTGTCGCGGACGGCGGACCTCAGCTCGCGTATGCAGGACTTCGCCACCATGGACGCGGTCTTCGGCGCGCTGATGGGCCTGATGCTGCTCGTGGGCGGGATCGTGATGATGAACGTGATGCTGATGAGTGTCTTCGAGCGCACCCACGAGATCGGGGTGCTGCGCGCCGTGGGCTGGCGGGGCGGCCGGGTGCTGCGCATGATCATCACCGAGTCGCTGGCCCTGAGCCTGCTGAGCGCCCTGGCGGGCGTGGTGATCGGCGTGGGCCTCAACGCGCTGCTGGCCCTGATCCCCGACTATGGCGATGTGCTGGGGGCAGTCTACTCGGCGGGCGATATGGGCCGCGTCTTGGTGATGGCGGTGGGCCTGGGCGTCGTGGGCGGGCTGCTGCCCGCCTGGCGGGCGGTGCGGCTACGCCCGATCGAGGCGCTGCACTATGAGTGAGGGGTGAAGCCGCCCCGTGCCAGATTGATGAGTTTCTGTGAGAGAGGTTGCTATGGCTGAGCAGATTGTGCTTGAGACGAGGGGGCTGGCCCGGGTGTACGGCGAGCGCGTGCCGGTGAGGGCCCTCGACGGAGTGGACCTGAAGATCCACAAGGGCGAGGTGGTGGCCATCGTCGGCCCGTCGGGCTCGGGCAAGTCGACCCTGCTGAACCTGATCGGGGCCCTCGACCGGCCCTC
>JAAXUL010000333.1 GCA_013336035.1 Chloroflexales bacterium | reverse complement strand
CGCTCGAGGCTCCGCAGAAACTCCTCGTCGATGAGCGGCGCCTCGCCCGGCTCGGCGCGACGAGTGGCCGAAGACGCACGACGAAGGCCAGACAAGGCCGGGCTTTCGCCCTCCGCCCGTCGTCCTTCGTCTTCCTTACGGCGAAAAATAGTTCTGAACCACATCGCGCAGATCCGCAGGGATACGGAGCGGGTCGTCGCCCACCTCGACGCGCTCACCGCTCTGGCTGCCACGAGAGAAGCCGCCGCCGGCGCCCGTGCCGCCGCCCTGGGCGGGTGGGCCCTTAGGGTCGCCCGGGGCGGGTGTGTCGCCCGGACCATTGCCCTCGAGCTCGAGCGGCACGCCATCGACACCAAGACGCTCGCTGCTGCCCTCGCGCTGCTGGCCGGGCAGGCTGCTCTGGCCCGCGCCGCCCGCGCCCTGGGCCTGCCCCTGATCTTGCCCCTGGCCCTGACCCTGGCCGGGCTGCTGCCCCTGGCCCTGACCGGGCTGCTGCCCCTGGCCCAGCTGCTCTACCGCATCGGCCAGATCCTCGAGGGCCTGGGCGGGCGCGTCACCCGCCGGGCCGATGCCCTCGGCGCTGGCGCGCACCTGGTCGGCAAGGCCCGGGTTCGTCTGGGCGATCTGATCCGCCGCCTCGCGTAGAGACTGAGCCAGCTCGGCCCGCGCCTGGTCCGAGAGGCCCCTGGCCTGGTCGGCCAGCTCACGCAGGCCCTGGGCCGCGCCCCCAAGGTCGCCCTGGTCGAGCGCCTCGGCGGCGGGCCGGGTCACGCTCTGATCGCGCAGGGCATCGGCCAGGGCCGCCACGGCCGCCGCGTCGGCAGAGCCGGGCACAAGGGTCTGCCCCTGCCCGGGGCCGGGCTGGCTGCCAGACGGGGGCTGGAATGACTCCTCCGGAAAGCGCCTGGCGGGATCGGTGGCCCCGGCCAGGGGCGGCAGAGGCTCGGCCGTCAAGGGTGGCAGGGCCGAGCCGATCCCTGTCAGCACCAGCAGGCCGGCCAGCAGCAGGAGCAGGGCCAGCACAAGCGCGAGATCAGGCCAGGGGAAGCGCTGGCGCGCGCTGACCTGGCGCCGGATCTGGGCCAGAGTGCGTCGCGACTGCTCGTGAAGGTAGATGCCGACGCCCTCGGCCTGGGGGCCTACCTCGAGCGCCGTCGTCAGCTGCTCGCCGAGGGCGAAGCGCCGGTCGAGCCGGCGCGCCACCTCGACCGCGGGCATGCGCGGGCGCAGCACCAGCACGGCGCCAACGGCGATACAGCCCAGCGCCGCCGAGGCGATCCACGTCCAGCGCAAGGGCCAGCCCAACAGCAGATGCAGGCCCACCGCTACGCACACCAGCGAGAGGGCCAGCACGCTCACCCTGAGCAGCAGGCGCACACCACGACGCGCCCATCGGTCGCTCGCGAGCCGGTCCAGCTGGATCTGCAGGGAGTTGCGCACGCTGTCAGTATACCCGTCCGAGGAAAGCCGCGTCAAAGCAAAAAGCGACCCTCTCAGGCAACTCTCATCATACGCCGGCCGCCGGGCGCCTCAGCGCGTCAGCAGGCTCACCACCACGACCCCGTAGCGCCACTGCGACCGCAGCCGCAGCCCCGCGACCGCGGCGCGGCGATTCAGCGCATCCAGCGGCGGAAACCTGACCCCGCCGAGGCCCAGGGCGCCCTGCAAGGCCCGCCCCGGCCCCGTCTCGCTCTGGGCCAGACACATCATGGCGCAGCGGCCGGAGGAGGCCAGCGTGCGTCGCAGCTCGCGCAGGGCCTGGTCGATATCGCCGATCTCGTTCAGCGAGCCGCCCATAGCGACGACGGCCGCCGCCCCTGACGCGAGCGGCAGGGCCTGGGCGCGCGCCCGCACATAGCTGATCCGCAGCCCCTCGGCCCGAGCGAAGGCGCGGGCCTGCCTGAGCATCGGCAGCGCGTGGTCGACTCCGATCACATGGCCCGCCGCCCCGCCCTGCGCCCGCGCCAGCGCCCTGGCGTAGAGCCCATTCGAGCAGGCCACATCCACACACAGGCCGCCCCGCTCGGGCGCGGCGAGCCCCACGATCAGCGGCAGCTCGCGCGCATAGCCAAAGGGCTCGCCGCTGAGCAGCGTCAGGGCCCGCGGGCGCCAGGCCCGCTCGTAGCCCCACGCGATCGGCGGCAGAAAGTTTGTAACCTGCACTATGCTGTCAGGCAGCGCCCGGGGCCCCAGCAGGTCAGCGATGCCCCCGTCGATCGGGTAGCGCGCCCCGCACGCCGGGCAGCGCAGCCGCCCCGCCAGAAGCTCTCCATCGGCTGCTAGCCGCACCCCGCGCTCAAGCTCGAGCGGCGCCTCGGGATCCCGCGGGCAGGTCAGATATGCCAGGGCCTCAATGTACATACATTTCGCGCAGCCGCGGCTGCGCCTCAGCCCCCCAGCCAGGCTCAGCCCCTCAGCGCGGTCTCCTCCATCGCCAGCCCCGTATCGGCAAGGGGGTCCTGGAGGCGGCCCTGCTCGACTAGGTTGAGGAACAGATCGAGCAGATCCGGATCCCACTCGCGGCCGTGGCCCTCGCGCAGGCGCCGCAGGCTCTCCTCGAGGCCCAGCGCGCGTCGATACGGGCGGTCGGTCATCATCGCGTCGTAGGCGTCGACGATCGCGACGATGCGCGCCCCGATCGGGATGTCCTCGCCCCGCAGGCCATGCGGGTAGCCCGTGCCGTCCCAGCGCTCGTGGTGGTGGCGGATGATCGGCCCGACCTCGCCCGCAAAGCGCATTGGCTGGACAATTCTCGCCCCGTACTCCGGGTGCTGCTTGATATGCTCGTACTCCTCGGGAGTAAGCTTGCCCGGCTTCCGCAGGATCGCGTCGTCCACCGAGATCTTACCGATGTCGTGCAGCAGGCCCCCGAAGCGGATCGCCTTGAGCTTATCTTGCGGCATCCCGGCGGCAATCGCCAGCTGCTCGCTGTAGCTCGAGAGCCGGCGGAGGTGGCCCTCGGTGTAGGCGTCCTTCGCCTCGACGGCCAGGGCCAGCATAAAGATCACCCGCTCAGTCCGCTCGAGCTGGTCGGTCAGGCGCTTGATCCGCAGCTGCGAGCGGATGCGCGCGCGCAGCAGGCTCTGCTCGATAGGCTTGGTGAGAAAATCGTCGGCGCCCACCTCGAGGCCGCGCCGCCGGTGCTCCCGGTCATCAAGGCCGGTCAGCATCGTCACTGGGATCAGGGCGGTCGCCTCATTGTCCTTTAGCCGCTGGCAGACGGCGAAGCCGTCGAGCTTCGGCATAGTGACATCCAGCAAGATCAGATCGGGTGCCTCCCGATCCACAAGCTCCAGTGCCTCGAGGCCATTTGTCGCCGTGAGCGTAATATAGTCATCGCGCTCCAGGATGCGCACTAGCAGATCGAGGATCGTGGGCTCATCATCTACCACCAGGATCTTGGCCGACACTTGCGTACCCTTCCTTCAGGCGACCCGCAGGCGGAGACAGGCAGCGGGTAAGCCTCGCCTTCAGCGCACTGTTCCAGCTGGTGACAGAGCGCACTATATTCGTTACATTGTATGATAGCACTAGGATGGGCTAGAAGTATACCATTGAGTTAACCGGTTTTAAATCAGCATTTAGCCCGGCTCTGAGAAGCTCAACATGGGTGGCGCCCCCTCCTCGCCGGCGACGAGCCGGTCGAGGCTCGCGCGCAGAGCGGCGAGGTCGAGCCCACGATAATGGTCGGGGAAGGTCAAGAGGCGGGCGCGGCCCTTGGCCCAGTTCAGGGCGAGGCCCCTGGGGTTACCCTGCTGCCATTTGACCAGGGCCGCGGCCGCCTGGATGATCGCCTTATAGAAGCGCGCCTCCTCGCCCGTCGCCACCAGCCAGCAGGCCTCCCACTGCTCGTGGGCGTGCCAGTAGTGGCCCTCGTTGAAGAGACGGATACCCGCGCGGTAGGCTAGCTCAGGGTCGGGGGAGCTCATAGGGGTGAATCAAGAAGGGAGGGCATAGCCCTCCCTTGTGGGCGCTTTATAGTTACGGCTAGTGGCCGCAGGTGCCGCAGCCGGCGTCTGCGGGGGCCTCGTCATCGGCGCCGCTGTCGGCGGTGCGGAACGAGTGGCCGCAGCCGCAGCTCGACACGGCGTTGGGGTTATCGATCTTGAAGCCGCCGCCCATCAGGCTATCGATGAAGTCGATCGAGGCGCCCATCAGGTAACCGGCGCTGATCGGGTCGACCAGGACCCGCAGGCCCGAGGCCGTGAACTCGCTATCGCCCTCGCGGGTCTCATCATCGAAGGTCATGCCGTACTGCATGCCCGAGCAGCCGCCGCCGGCGACGAACACGCGCAGGGCGTACCCATCGAGCTGCTTCTCGCTCATCATCGCCAGCAGGCGACTCGAGGCAGTCTCGCTCACGCTTAGCATCGGCATCACGGGGGTCAGCTCGATCTGGGTGTGCTCCATCGTCGTCATAAGGCCATTCCTCCGTCAGTCCTATCGTTCTACCTCGGCCCCGCCAGATTCAGGCGCGTTATCCGTGCCTAGTATAACAGACATCGTTCGAAAATACTAGGTTAATCTATCCAAAAGACCCCGGGGGGGTATCCTATAGAACGGCCCTGTCGACGACCATGGCGACGAACAGCAGCGCCAGGTAGAGCAGGCTGTACTTATAGAGCCCCCAGATGCTCGCCTGGTCGCCCTTGCGCCAGACGTCCCAGGCGTAGCGCATAAAGATCGCGCCCATGGCGACGGCACAGGCCAGATAGACCCACCCCATGGCGCCGAGCGGAGTCAGCAGCAGGCTCAGGGCCACCAGCATCGCCGAGTAGACCAGGATCTGCCAGCGTGTCTCGGCCTCGCCGGCGACCACGGGCAGCATCGGCACGCCCGCCCGCGCGTAGTCCTTCTGCTTCACCAGGGCCAGCGCCCAGAAGTGCGGCGGCGTCCAGTAGAAGACGATCGCGAAGAGCAGCACCGCCGCGATGCTCAGCTGCCCCGTCACCGCTGTCCAGCCCACCAGCGGCGGGATGGCCCCGGCCCCGCCGCCGATCACAATATTCTGCCACGTGCTGCGCTTCAGCCACTGAGTGTAGGCCCAGGCGTAGTAGACGATGCCCAGGGTCGAGAAGAAGGCCGCCAGCGGCGTCGTGAAGGCCAGCATCACCACCACCGACAGGGCGCTCAGGGCCAGGCCGAAGATCATCGCGTCGCGCGACGAGATCCGCCCGCTCGGCACCGGGCGGCGGCTTGTGCGGCCCATATTGATATCGATGTCGGCGTCGAAGGCGCAGTTAATAGCCCCCGCCCCGCCGGCCGCCAGATAGCCGCCCACCATGGTCCAGAGGACCAGCCACAGCGACGGCGCGCCCGCCTCGGTGATGTACATCGCGGCCGCGGTCGTCACAAGCAGCAGCGAGATCACCTTCGGCTTTGTCAGGCTGATATAGTCGCTCAGCAGCGAGGGCTGCCGCTCGGCCTTCGCCGCGGCCCGTACGGGCTCGCCCTGCGCTCGCCCCGGCGCCAGAGCCATAACGGGCCGCCGCATCGTCACCACGGCCAGCGCCAGAGCAGCGCCCCAGAGCAGCGCGCCCAGCCCGACGCTGAGGCCCGCGGTCGAGGGCGCCAGCAGCAGCAGCGGCGCCTGGGTCACAGTCAGCAGCAGCACCGCCAGGGCGCCGCCAAGCAGCAGCCCATCGGCCCGGCGCGTGCGCCAGGTCTGCCACAGCGTGCCCGAGGCCAGCAGGCTGGCCATCGCCACGGCGCCGCCCGCGTTTGCCGGCAGCAGGGTCAGAACCGCGGCCGTCGGAGCCATTATCGCCCGCGCGCTCAGGGCCAGGGCCAGCACGCCCGTCGCCCCAGCGGTCCACCAGGCCAGTCCGCCCAGGCGGCGAGCCTCGCGCGCCGCCCGCCCGCCCAGCCGCTCGACGGCGGCAGGCTGCGCCAGGACCGCGGCCGGCACGACCTGACAGGCCAACACCAGCAGGGCCAGGGCCAGGTGCGACACGTCGGCCGCGTCATAGAGCCGCAGCTTGACCATCACCGCGCCGGCCGCCACCTCTGCCAGGCCGAGCAGCGGCGCCACCAGCAGCGGCAGCCTAGCCCAGCGCTCGGCCTCGGGGCTGCGCCAGGCCGCCGCCGCGCCCATAACACCCAGCACCATCGCCACCAGCACCAGCGCCCGATGGGCAAAGGCTAGCCAGGCCATCGGCGTCGCGGGCGCGACCAGGGCCTCGGTGCAGAGCGGCCACGTTGGGCAGCTCGACGCGCTGTTGGTGGCGGTAACAAGCCCGCCCGAGATGATCACGGCCAGTGTGGCAAGGGACCCGGCGACGGCAAGGGGGTGCAACCTGTTGCTGGGCATAGAGAGGAACCTTTGGGTACGGGCAGGGTACCTGGGGACAAAGCGCTACACCAACGCGAGATAGGCGTAATAGAGCATGACGCCCGACAGCACCGCCGTCGCCAGCGTCCACGCCAGGTCGGCGCCCCCGTGGCTACGCGGCACGCCAGGCGGCAGGCTGGCCTCGCCCTTGCGCAGACGCCACGCCGCGCGCACCAGCAGCGCCTGGCCGACGATGAACACCGCGACGACCAACCAGAACAGCCCGTAGCTCACCATATTGAGGATTCGCTTTCCAGTCGCCGGGGGGCGTTCAGAGCAGGGGGTGCGTATTAGTGTTTGATTTCACAAACTATCCGTTCACGGGAATTATACCATGTCAGTTTGCGGAAAATCAACCAGGACAGCTAACAGTTAAGCGATCTAAAAGATCTGCCCTTATTCTCAACCACAAAAAGCAACAGGCCACCCTCTCCACTATGTGAAGAGGGTGGCCAGAAAGGGCCGGTGGGCGGCTCAGCGGCCGACAAACTCGAGCTCGGCGCCCCCGATCGTGATCCGGTCGCCGCTGCGCAGAGGCTGCGCCGCCCCCGGGCCAAGGCTGCGCTCACCGACCCGGGCCGTGCCGTCGATCTCGGGCAGCACCGCAAGCTCGAAGCCATCGCCGGCCCGCCGCACCACGGCGTGGCGCCAGGCCACACCCGCGTCCGGCAGATACAGGTCATTGCCGTCGTAGCGGCCGATGCTGGCCATATCGGTCACCTCGCGCACCAGGCCCATCTGCTCGCCCCGCAGCACCCGCAGCTCGCCGCGGGCGAACACCTGCCGGGCCAGCGGGATCAGGGCCCCAATACAGGCGCCAACGACCACCAGACCAAGGCCGCCGATCCAGACCTGCGCGGCCCCGCTGGTCGCCAGAAACAGCTGCGTCAGGCCCTCGTACAGCAGCCCGCCAATCAGCCCGCCGGCCAGCCCGCCCACCGCGGCGTAGAGCGCGCGCTGGGGCCTGCGGCTCACCAGCAAGTCGCCCGCGCCGATCAGCCCGCCCAGCAGCATCCAACTTAAGGTCCGCCCCTCCCAGCCACCGTGCAGGGCCAGAAAGGCCGCCTGGGCGGCCAGCATGCCGAGGGCGCCCGCGAGCAGCCCGGCCAGACCGCCCAGGATCCCATCACGGATAGCTCGGGCCGGCTTGCCCTTCACCATAGCCCCATCGGCCGCCGCCACGAGGGCGCCTAGGGCCGCCCCGAGGCCGCCGCCCACGAACAGCGCCGCGACCCACACGCCCCAGGCCTGGGTCGCCACGCTCCCCACAGCCCACCAGCCCGCAAGCCCACCCAGGGCCCCAAAGATCGCCGAGTAGTAGACCTGTAGCGCCTTGCTCATCGCCATGCTCCTCTATGCCTGACGCCGCTCGGCCACAGGCTCGCCGCAGCTCATACAGAACTTCGTCCCTGCTTCCACCGGCCGCCCGCACATATCGCAGAATGTGCGCCGCTCAGCGGCTGGCGCCGCCTGCGCGGGCTGCGTCGTCCCGCAGGCCGAGCAGAAGCGGGCCGTCGCTCGCAGAGGCGCGTCGCAGGTCGCGCACCGCCGCCCACCAGCTACAGCCGCAGGCATAGGCACGGGCATCAAGGCCGCCACAGCGGCGCCCCCAGGCGCGACCATAGCGGGCGCGGGCTTCAG
>JAAXUL010000332.1 GCA_013336035.1 Chloroflexales bacterium | reverse complement strand
AGTGCAATCCAGTAGCTGCCGGTCGCTTCGACTACCACCAGCGTGGCGGAGGGAGCGACTCCCGTTGTGCCGAGCCGCTGCTGGAAGGTGGCAAAGCCAGCTTCAGTCTGCTCGAAGGACACAGCCTTGGGGGCAGTGGCTGGGTCGGAGGCCCAGGTGGCCATAAAGGTCTTGGCGGCAATATCGACGCCGACATACAACTGATACTGAGGAGACATCGCCAGGGGTTCTAGGTGTATCCGAGGAGGAAATCGTGTCGTTGGCAGCCTTGGGCAACCCTCGTGATACGTGGTCGTGGCCACTCGATACGGTTCTGCCTGAGGCTGCCTCCGGTGGTGGGGGTCTATCTCCAGCTCGCGGTCTGCGCCGCTCGGAATGCGTCGGCCTCACCACCACCGTTGACATGAATGGATTATACGAGGAATGCGATGAGCGGCGTACCGCAGACCGTGCAGCGTCTGCTTGAGGCCATGCAGATGGTTGGCCGGCGCCAGGCGTGGGAGCTCCTGGCCAGCGATCTTCAGGCAGCCCTTTGCGCCGTGCCCCCGGCGCAGCGTCCGGCGGTTGGGCGGCAGTGGCTCCGCGCGGTCGGGGCGGGCCTCCGGGCTGCGGGGGAGCCGGCGCCCTCGCACATCCTTGCACGCGCCTTGCTCCTTGGCGCCGGCACCGCCCTCGACCGAACGCTGCTCCTGCCGACGGGTTGCCAGCAGATCCGCTGGAATTGAGGGTGACGGCCGCGCGAGCGCAGCGCGCCGCCAGCAAGCGGTGATGGCATCTCGGGCAGCAGCCCCGCAAGCGCGGCTTTTCCTGACAGACAGGCGCTCGCTCAGCTCCCTACAACACCGATGACCGCCCGTCGCAGGACCCCGTTCGCGCAATGCTGATGAGTCGCCGCCCCGGCGTACCGGTGGCGATGCCCTGGCGTCCGATCCGGTGCTTGCGCCCCTGGCCAGCGTTCCCGGATGGGTGGCCCTCGTCCCCGTCACCGCAGACACCGGTCACCTGGGCCTGCTCGGGGTCCTGATGCACCCAAACGCCGTGGCGGCGCTCGCGCTGCTCACCGCGTTCGCCGACCAGGTCGCGGGGATGCTGGCTGACGCCCTGCCCGCTACGGACTGCCCGCGGAGCCACCGCGCACCTGGGCTACCGCTCCAACGCCAGCTCCTTGATGCCATCAATCACGCCATCGTCGCGACCGAGCCGGATGGCACGGTCGTCGTCTGGAACCGCTCCGCCGAGCAGATCTACAGCTGGCCGGGCGAATGCGCCACGTTTGTCCGTCGGCTGAGCCGCCGTCAGTGCGGCTGGTAGCGCTGTCACCCCGACATTGTCAGGGAAATCCCGGATACCCTCTCATGCCATTCCCCACTTCGACACGTAGTTCGCCCATGCTATGCTGATCCTACGACGCCCATACCACGATAGCGCGATTGAACCTGCCAGGAGCACCGTGGCTGTACGTACACCTCGTGGAGGAGCGCAGGCACCATGGTTCGCACGCTGAGACGATGGCGTGAACTGGCTCAGGAAGGAGCAGCGCATGCACCCTGCCCATCACATCCTGATTGCCGACGATGAGCCGACGATAGTCGAGCTCCTCACTGAGATCCTGGCGGATGAAGGCTATGCTGTCTCTACGCTGCCGGGTGCTGCCAACCCGCTGCTCCCGACCACTGGTCAGGTGCCGACGCTGATCGTGTTGGATGTCGGGGGCATCAGCGGGCGTGCCGCTGCGCGGATCGAGCGTGTGCGCCGGGACGTGCCGGGAAGGCCGCCGATCCTCTTGATGAGCACGACGCCGGGTGAGGTCGGGCCGCTGCGCGCGGCTGGGGCCGTCTCATGGCTGGCCAAGCCGTTCGACCTTCCCGATCTGCTCACCTGTATCACGCGCTATACGAGACCAGAGCAGGCGCTTGAGCCCATAGTGTGGATGAGAGCATCCAGTGAAGGCACCAGCCGCCAGAGCTTAACGCGTCATCGCGCGTGCCTGGCTCCATCGAATGAATCCTGTCGTGTGCGGTGCGCAGCGGCAGGACCGCAATGCCGCCCTCGTCAGTACCGGGATCGTACTGAGAAAGGGATTGCTGATGCCACCGCCATCGCCGCTCATTGTGCTGGTCGACGACAGCCCGGAGGATCGCGCGACCTATCAGCGCTATCTGCTGCGGAACACTGAGGAAACCTATCAGGTCCGTGAGGCCGACACGGGTGCGCGCGGGCTACAGCACTGCCGCGAGCTGCGGCCGGCCTGCGTGCTGCTTGATTAACGCCTCCCGGATATGGACGGGTTGGCGTTTCTCAGCCAGCTCGCCCATGACCACGGCGCGGTCCCCATGCCGGTCATCATCCTGACCGGGATGGGCAACGAGCTGCTTGTCGTGCAGCTGTTGCAGGCCGGCGCGAGCGACTATCTGCCCAAGCACGTCCTGAGCGCCGAGCTCCTCCAACTCCGCGTGCGCCATGCGGTGGCGCAGGCCGCACTCCAGCACCAGCTGGAGACGCTCCAGATCCAGCAGCGCCACAGCGAGGCCCAGCTGCGGCTCGTCTGGGAGCAGGCCCCGGACGCGATGGTTCTCTCGGATGCGGCGGGGACGGTATGCATGGCCAACCCGGCCTACTACGCGCTCTATGGCTACGGGCCTGCTGACGTCCTGGGCCAGAACTTCGCCATCATCTTCCCCGAGGCAGCCCGGGCCGACGCGAACCAACACTACCACCAGAGCTTCCAGGGTCCGCTCCCCCCAGCGGTCGAGGCCCACATCCAGCGCGCCGACGGCAGCCCACGGGTCGTGGAGTCGCGCGTCGGCTTTCTCACCATTGATGGCCGGCGCCAGGCGATGCTCTCGGTCATCCGCGATATCACCGAGCGCACCCAGCTGTTGCAAGCGGCCGAGACCGCCCGCAGCGCGGCGGAGCAGGCGACGGCCCGGCTGACACGCATCCAGCATATCACGGCGGCGCTCGCCGAGGCCCTGACCCCGCAGCAGCTGGTCGACGTCGTCTTCCGCGAGGCGCTGCCCCTGCTCGGGGCCCACGCGGGCATCATTGTGACCCTCAGCGCCGATGGCCGCCAGCTGGAGCTGCTGGAGCAGCGCGGCTATGCCGCGGAGGCGGTCCAGCCCTGCGAGCGCATCCCCCTCGACGCCCCGGTGCCTCTGGCGGAGGTCGTGCGCCGGGCCACCCCGATCTGGCTCGCGAGCCGGGACGAGGCCGCCCCGCGCTATCCGGCGCTGCAGCACCTATGGAACGCCAGTCATGCCTGGGCGGTCCTGCCCCTGCAGATCGAGCAGCGCGTCGTCGGGGCCTGGGGCTTGAGCTTTGCCGAGCCGCAGACCTTTCCGCAGGAGGATCGTGATGTGCTGCTGACCATTGCGGGCCAGTATAGCCAGGCCCTGGAGCGGGGGCGCCTGTACCTCCTGGCGGAGCAGGCGCGCGGCGTCGCCGAGGCCGCGGTGCAGGTGCGCGATCAGTTTCTCTCGGTCGCGGCCCACGAGCTGAAGAATCCCCTGACCGCCTTGCTCGGCAACACGCAGTTGCTGGAGCGCCGCGCCAACGGCGGTGGCGCGCTCGCGCCGGCCGAGCAGCGGCGGTTGCACACGATCGCCGCGCAGGCCCGGCGCCTCAACCAGATGCTGACGGACCTCCTCGACCTCTCGCACCTCGAGATGGGCCAGTTCGGCATCACGCGTCAGGCGCTGGATCTGGCCGCGCTGGTCGCCACGATCCTCGCGGAGACCCAATCCCAGCTCACGCGCCACACGCTCAGCTATACGCCGTCACCCGCGCCTGTGGTGGTGCTGGGGGATGCGCTGCGGCTGGAGCAGGTGCTCCAGAACTTGCTCAGCAATGCGATCAAGTACAGCCCCGCCGGGGGTGTCGTGACCGTGCGGGTCGCGCCGCAGGGGCAGCGGGTTGCCCTCCAGGTGGCCGACCAGGGGGTTGGGATCGCGGCCGAGGTCGTGCCGCACATCTTCCAGCGCTTCTATCGCGGGGATGGGAGGGACAGCCAGCGGATCGGCGGGACGGGAATCGGCCTGTATGTGGTCTCCGAGATCATCCGCCTGCACGATGGCGAGATCCAGGTGGAGAGCACCGAAGGGCAGGGCAGCACCTTTACGGCCTGGCTGCCGCTCGCCCCGACCGGGGCGAACTCATGAGGCCGGCCATACCCTCGACTTCGCCGTGGACGCCCGGATCGCCGTGGACGCCCGGATCGCCGCCGATATTCGCTACGGTTCGGGCACGACCCTCCAGATCCACGCGGTGCGGAGCCACAACGCGCCAACGTCCAAACGACGATCTATCACGGAGCACATACGCATGAAGACGAACCATCCTGAGCGGGTATTTCCCGTCGTTTGTGTCGGCGGTTCCGCCGGTGGCCTTGACGCCTATATGCGATTACTCCGCCATCTGCCTTCCGATATGGGGGTGGCTATCGTGATCGTCAATCATGTGCGCACCTTCGCAACCCTGCTGCACGAGATTCTGCCGAGCTGCACCACAATGCCGGTTCAGCTGATCACCGAACAGTTACAGATACAGCCGAACCGGGTCTTCATCATCCCAGAACGGCGCGACCTACATATGCGTGATGGTGCATTCCGCCTGAAGCCGATATCAAAGCCGCGCGGATGGCCCGACGTAATCACGGTCTTCCTGCGTTCCCTCACGCAGCACTGGAGCGGTACGCTAATCGCGGTCATTGTTTCTGGCTATGATGGTGATGGGGCCGCAGCGCTGTGCGGCATCAAGGACGTGGGCGGCATTACCATCGCGCAGCGACTCGACACGGCCGGGCAACCAGATATGCCAGCGAGCGCCATTGCAAGCGGCTGTATCGACTATGTGCTCTCCCCGGAAGATATCGCAACGACCCTCATCCGCATCGCGCATGGGGGGCATTGACTGATCACCGCCGCGATGCGACTGTGAGCAAGGGCTGGTAGTATGCGAACTCCATCCCGCAGGCGACGCTCACGACGTCAGGACGTTTTACCGTATTTCACCTGACTGCGTCGGGGGATGCGGGACACAGAACACCTGCCTCGCCCTGCTATGCACCTTGCCCCGCCCATGCTACGCTGAATCTACATCCCCCACTGCCATTGAATCACTCCCGCTTCTCCGCGTACGCTGTGCTAACCCCCCTCCGGCAGGGTAGTGTGCAGGAAGCCATCTAACCTAGAGCGCGTGTGCCTTCCCTGGCCCCCGCGCGGAGGAGTGTGCGAATGACGGTGCATGCGCGTGGCTCTGTCTCACCGCTGAAGTCGATCCAGCGAGCACTCATCCATTTGCGCCTCGCCTTTTCGCTGGTGCTGACCCCCCTATTTCTCTGGGGGGTGTACCTTGCGCGCCCAGGGCCAATCGCCTGGGGACACGTCCTGGCCGCCTACCTCATTGTCCACGTCCTGCTCTATGGCGGTATGAATGCCTTTAACTCCTACTATGATCGCGACGAGGGGCCGATCGGCTCGCTGCTTGAGCCGCCGCCGATCGACCGCACCGTGCTGATTGTCGCCTTGATCGCAAAGGCGGCGGCGCTGCTGATGGGGCTCATCCTCGACCTGCGCTTCGGGCTGCTGGTGGGGCTCGGGGTTATCTTCTCGGTCGCCTACTCGCATCCGCGCTGGCGCTGGAAGGAGCGCCCGCTCTACGCGGCGATCTTTGTGTTTGTGGGGCAGGGCGTCCTCGGCGTGCTCTGGGGCTGGGCGGCCGCGACCTCGGCCGAGGGTTCGCTCGGTGCGCTCGCAACGCGCTGGCCCTGGGATGGGCTCAAGATCCTGGCCGTGCTGAGCGCGGCCTGCTGGACGCTGGGGTTCTACCCGCTGACCGGCGTCTACCAGATCGACGCCGATGGCCAGCGTGGCATCCGAACACTGGCGGTCGCACTCGGGCCGACCGGCTGCTTTGTCTTTGCCGCCGTGGTCGCATCGATCGGGGGACTGGGGATCTGGGTGGTGCTGCTGATCCAGGGCGCCTATCTGGTGATGGCGATCAGCGCGCTCTATATGCTCGGTGCCGCCGTATACACCTGGCGCTGGTATCACCGCTGCGCCGCGCTCACTCCCCGCGACAATCAGCGCATCCTCATGCGGCTCTCCTATACGAACGGCCTCGTGTTTAGCGTCCTCTTTTTGAGCCTCGTGCTCGCCTAATTGCCAGTATTAAGGAATCTGTCTATGCGCTTGGCTGATCCCTGCCCAGCTATCTTGTCGATTGGCACCGCAGTGCCCCCCTATCAGATCGCCCAGTCCGATATTTGCACGTGGGTCAGCGATTCGCTTGTGGCCAGCCCCGCACAGCGCCGCTGGCTCAATTCACTCTATACCCTGTCGGGCATCGAGACGCGTCACTCGTGTCTGCCGGATGCGGCGGCCCTGATTCCCCACTCACGGTTTGCCCCGGGGTGGCCTCTGGCCGAGACGCCGACGACCGCCGAGCGTATGGTGATCTATCAGCGGGAGGCAGTAGAACTTGGGGTTGTCGCCGCCGAGCGTGCGCTGGTAACGCCACAGTTTACCGACGTGGCGGCGCGCGTCACGCACCTCATTGTCGTCAGCTGCACCGGCTTCTTTGCGCCCGGGCTTGACCTCGCCATCGCCCAGCGCCTCGGGCTGCGCCCCACGGTTCAGCGAACGCTGGTAGGCTTTATGGGCTGCGCGGCCGCATTCAACGGCCTGCGTCTGGCGGCCCAGATCGTCACCGGACAGCCCGACGCCCAGGTGCTGGTGGTCTGCGTCGAGCTGTGTAGCCTGCACCTGCAGCCTGGCAGCGACCGGATTGCGTTGACCGTCGCCTCGCTCTTCGCCGATGGGGCGGCCGCCTGCCTGGTGGGCGCTGCCGGGCCGAGCGGCGACCTGCTGCGCCTCAACCGGCTCCACACCCAGGTGCTCCCCGACACCACCGGTGCTATGGCCTGGCAGATTGGCGATCACGGCTTTGTGATGCACCTCTCGCCCGACGTGCCCCGCCATGTCAGCACGCTCGCCCAGAGCGCCCTCGCGACCCTGCTCGACGGCCAGCCCACGCCGACCTTCTGGGCCATCCACCCCGGCGGCCGCGCCATCGTCGACCGGCTGGCTGAGCTGCTCCAGCTCGCGCCCGCGCAGATGGCGGCCAGCTATAGCATCCTGCGTCGCTACGGCAACATGTCTTCGCCGACGATCCTGTTTGTGCTGCGCGAATTGCTCGACCAGCTGCGTACGGCGGACCTCCCCGCGAGCGGTGTCGCCGCCGCCTTCGGCCCCGGCCTCGTCACCGAGATGGCCCATCTGACCTATGTGCCGCCAGTGGCCACCCGCCCGCGTGCGCTGCGGCAGCCGCAGATGGTAGGGGAGCCCCTGTATGTGGCCTAACCTGCGGCAGCGCTCGGCAAACCTTGAGCTCATGGATGACCTGACGATTGGCGGCACGGAGCTGCGTGAGGCCCTGCGCCAGCTCCAGGTGATCAATGCGGCCCTCGGCGCGGCGCGGCCTACGCTGGAGGGCGTGGCCCGCTTCTGGCGCACGGCGGGCAAGCCGGCGGCGCTGACCGTGCTTGATGTGGGCGCAGGCTCAGGCGATCTGAGCCGCGCCCTCCTGGGCTGGGCCGACCGCAACGGCGTGCGTATGCAGCTGGTACTAGTCGATATCAACCCTGAGACCTGCGCGGCGGCGGCGGATGCGCACCGGGGCGAGCCGCGTGTGGCCGTGGTGTGTAGCGACCTGCTCCAGCTGGCCCTCCGGCCGGTGGATATGGTCACCGCCGCGCTGTTTACCCATCACTTTAGCCAGGGCCAGCTGCCGACCGTCTACCGCGCGATGGTCAGCGCAGCGCGGCATGGGGTGGTGGTGAACGACTTGCACCGCCATTGGTTGGCCTGGGCCGCTATCTGGCTCGCCACACAGATCCTGTCGCGCAACCGCATGATCCGCCACGACGCGCCGCTCTCGGTGCGGCGCGGCTTTCGCGCGACCGACCTCCAGCGACTGCGCGCC
>JAAXUL010001105.1 GCA_013336035.1 Chloroflexales bacterium | reverse complement strand
GCTCGTGTACATGTTCCCGGCGATCGTGCTGGCGATCCCGCTCTTTGTGATCTTCACCCGGCTGGGGCTGCGCAACTCGCTGCCCGGCCTGATCATCGTCTACCTCGCGCAGACGCTGCCCGTGGCGCTGTATATGCTGCGCAGCTACTTCGAGACCATCCCCTACGATCTTGAGGAGGCCGGCCTCGTCGATGGCTGCACGCGCCCCCAGGTGATCTGGCGGATCACCCTGCCCCTGGCCGTGCCCGCCCTGGCCTCGGTGGCGCTGTACACCTTTATGATCGCCTGGAACGAGTTTCTGTTCGCGCTGCTCTTTCTGCTCGAGGCCCCGGCGCGCTGGACCCTCTCGCTGGGCGTGCAGCAGCTCGACAGCGTCGAGGTGCCGAAGACCTGGCTGATGGCCGGCTCGGTGATCACCACCGTGCCGATCGTTATCCTGTTCTTCTTCTTCGAGCGCTTTCTGACCAGGGGCCTGACTGCGGGGGCGGTGAAGGGCTAGGCCAGGCTGCCCAATCTCAGGCCGCCGCCGGCTGAGTCAGAGCGGGTTGGCCATGCGCAGGTCTGGAAGACCTGAAGTGGTATACTGCGGTGATTCTGCGCGCCCTAAACACGAAAGCCCCCGGCTGGCGCCGGAGGCCCTCGTGTGAAGGAGGGGAGGGTATAGGAGATGGCCTGATTGTAACCTTTTCTTAATCTCCGCGCTATATCCCAAGGGTCCTATCTGCGCTATCAACCATTGGTACTATGGGACACTAGGAGCAATGGTATGACCGATCCCGCCCGCCGCGCCGGGGAGCTGCGCGCCGCCCTGGCCGAGGCGAACTACCAGTACTATGTGCTCGACGACCCGCGCCTCAGCGATGCCGAGTACGACGCCCTGATGCGCGAGCTGCGGGCCCTCGAGGCGGCCGACCCCGCGCTGATCACCCCCGACTCGCCCACGCAGCGCGTGAGCGGCCAGGTCTCGGCCCAGTTCGCCAAGGTGCGCCACCCCCAGCCGATGCTCTCGCTCGCCAACGCGATGGACGAGGCCGAGCTGCGCGAGTGGCGCGCGCGCGCCATGCGTCTGCTCGGCGCCGACGCGCCCGTCGCCTACGTGGTCGAGCCCAAGATCGACGGCCTGGCCATCGCCCTGACCTATGAGGGCGGGCGCTTTGCGCGGGGCGCCACCCGCGGCAATGGCGAGGTCGGCGAGGATGTGACGGCCAACCTGCGCACCGTCGGCGGCATCCCCCTGCGCCTGCGCGAGCCGCCCGCGGGCGGCGGGGTGCCCGATCTGCCGGCGAGCATCGAGGTGCGCGGCGAGGTCTATATGCGCAGCGCCGATTTCACGGCGCTCAACGCGCGCCTGGCCGCCGCGGGCGAGAAGAGCTTCGCGAACGCCCGCAACTCGGCCGCCGGCTCGCTGCGCCAGAAGGACCCGACGCTCACGGCCGGCAGGCCCCTGCGCTTCTTCGCCTACGCCGTCGGCCCGTTCGCGGGCGTCAGCCTCACCAGCCAGTGGCAGACCCTCCAGTATCTGCGGGCCCTCGGCTTCCCGGTCAACGGCGACGCGCGCCGCTTCGAGGACTTCGAGCAGGTGATAGAGTACTGCCACGCCTGGATGGCGCGCCGCGATAGCCTGCCCTACGAGGCCGACGGGATCGTGATCAAGGTTGACGACTTCGCCCAGCAGCGCGAGCTCGGCGCGGTGCAGAAGGACCCGCGCTGGGCGGTCGCCTTCAAGTTCGCCGCCCGCGAGGCCGTCACCCGCCTGACCAATATCGCCGTCAATGTCGGTCGCACCGGCGTGGTGACCCCTAACGCCGAGCTCGAGCCGGTGGTGATCGGCGGGGTGACGGTGCGCAACGCCAGCCTGCACAACGCCGACTATATCAGCGAGCGCGATATCCGCATCGGCGACTATGTCACGGTCAAGCGGGCCGGCGATGTGATCCCCTACGTGGTCGGCCCGGTCGTGAGCCTGCGCGCCGGCACCGAGCGGCCCTGGGCCTTCCCTGCCGCCTGCCCCGCCTGCGGCACCTCCCTCGAGCGGGTTGAGGGCGAGTCGGCCTGGCGCTGCCCGAACTTCGGCATCTGCCCGGCCCAGCTGGTGCGCCGGGTCGAGCACTTCGTCGGCCGCGGGGCCATGGATATCGTCGGCATCGGCGAGCGCCAGGCCGAGCAGTTCGTCACCCTGGGCTGGATCGCCGACGTCGCCGACCTCTATAGCCTGACCGCCGAGCGCTTCAGCGGCGTCGAGGGCTATGGGCCGAAGCGCATAGCGAATCTGCTCCAGGCGCTCGAGGAGTCGAAGGGCCGGCCGCTCGACCGGCTGATCGTGGGCCTGGGCATCCGCTTCGTGGGCAGCGTGGCCGCCGCCGATCTGGCCAACCACTTCGGCAGCCTCGACGCGCTGATGGCCGCGAGCGAGGCCGAGCTGATCGCGGTCGGCGGGGTCGGCCCGGTGGTGGCCGCGAGCGTGGCGCAGTTCTTCCAGCGCGACGAGAACCGCCGCGTGGTCGAGAAGCTGCGCGCCGCCGGCCTGCGCCTGGAGGGCGGGGCGCCGCGGCTGCGCGCGGGCGATGGCCTGGCCGGCAAGACCTTCGTGCTCACCGGCACCCTGCCCACGCTGACCCGCGAGCAGGCCGGCGAGCTGATCCAGTCGCACGGCGGCAAGGTCAGCGAGAGCGTCAGCAAGAGGACCAGCTATGTGGTGGCCGGGGCCAGCGCGGGCAGCAAGCTGGCGAAGGCGCAGCAGCTCGGCGTGCCGGTGCTCGACGAGGCGGGGCTGCTGGCGTTGGTCGGGTACGAGGGCCCAGGGGCGGAGGACGAGGAGCCCGTAGCCGGGCCACCCGAGCCCGTGCCGCCCCCCGATCTGGCGCCGCCGACCCCGATAGGCGGCGGGCAGCTGAGCCTCGAGCTGTAGCTGGCCCTCGCTCTGCAAGTCCATTGGGCGCCACGCGG
>JAAXUL010001104.1 GCA_013336035.1 Chloroflexales bacterium | reverse complement strand
GCGAGAAGCGTCGTGAAGCCATCCTTGTTGTTGACCAGCGCGTTCGCGAAAGCCAGCTCGGCCGCCGAACCGCGCGGACCCATGATCAGGTCGATGTGCGCGACTTCGTTGCCTTCGCCGACCAGCGACTCGCCGACCAGCAATTTGTTAATCTTCGCCATGTGCGTTCCTCCCAGAAATCCCAAAAACACGGCCCGCGCGCCCTCGCGCCCCTCACCCGCCTGCAGGTCGCCCACGACCTGCGGCTGCACGAGTCGACCGTCTGCCGGGCCATCGCCGACAAGACGGCCCTGCTCCCCGATGGCACCCTCTGGCCCCTCGATGGCTTCTTTGACGCGTCCCGTCCGGCGCGCGAGGTGCTGCGCGAGCTGGTGGAGACGGAGCCGACCCCCCTTAGCGACCAGCAGCTTGCCGTCTTGCTCGCCGAGCGGGGCCACCCGATCGCGCGGCGGACGGTGGCGAAATATCGTGATGAGCTGGGGATCGCCCCCCAGCAGCAGCGCGCGCGGCGAGACCCCTAGCGGCACGCCCGTGCTACCGGAGCGACTATGACCCCTCAGCAGCAGCAGGCATTGCAGCACCTGCGCCAGCTCCTCGCCAGCCCCGCCGCCGACCCCGCCGAGATCGCCGCAACCTATGTGGCGGTGATCAGCGAGCAGCTGCTCCAGTTTGCCCGCCAGGCCCACGAGCGCGACGGGGCGGGCCTGGTCGAGATCGACCTGCGCGGGATCAATCTGCGCACTGCCAGGGGCATGGCGCCGATCACCTACTACCCCGCCGGCTCTGAGTCGGACGAGTGGCCGCCCAACCTCGACGAGGTGCTCGACGGCTACGACCCGGCCCGCGAGGCCGTGGTGCTACTGTTCCAGGACGGGGCGGGCCCGCAGATCTACATTCTGGGGTAGCGGGCGAGCGCTGAGCGCTGGGGCGTGACCGGCGAGCTATGGGCCAGGCGCAGGGCCCGCGGCTCGCCGGTCACGCCGCGGCGATCCAGGCGATCATAGCCTGCGCCGAGGCCCGCTCACGGCGCGCGCCCAAGGATGCGCAGGGCCAGGGCCCGCTCTTCGGCGCCGAAGCCGCCGAGCGCCCAGAGCGCGCCGCCGTAGACCAGGGGCGCGGTCAGGGCGGCCGCGACGCTGCCGGGCCAGTCGGGCGCGAGGGCCTTGAGCCCGATCATGGCCGCGCCCATGGCGAGGGCCGCCAGGGCGGGCCGCCAGCTGAGGGCCAGCAGCGGCGGCGGCATGCCCTCGCTGCGCAGCAGGGGCCGGAAGACCAGGTAGAGCACCAGCTCGGAGAGAATAGTGATGCCCGCGGCCGCGTAGAGCGCCCAGTCGGGGCGCCCGAGGGCCAGGGTCGCCGCCGGCACCACGATCAGGTTGGCCACCAGGTTGAAGGCCGCCCCGATCACGAAGGCCCTGGTGATCGCGCGCTGGCGGTCGAGGGCGATCAGGGCGTACTGCAGCAGCCCGTTAGCGAAGCTCAGGGGCAGGAACCAGGCCAGGATGGCCAGCACCGGCACCGACGGCTGGTAGTCCTGAAACTGCGAGCGCGTGAAGAGCCGGATCAGGTCGTAGGCCAGCACCGAGAGGCCCATAGCCAGCGGGAAGGCCAGGGCCAGCAGGATCTGGAGCGTGCGATTCTGGGCCGCGGCGAAGCCCGCCCGGTCGCCCCCGGCGCGCCGCGAGAGCAGCGGGAAGACGGCGAAGGTCACGGCCGGCGGCACGATCATAGCGATATTGAGCAGCTGGTAGGGGCGGGTGTACTGGGCCACCAGCAGGGTCGCCGCCGCGCCGCCGAAGGCTCGCACGATGAAGACATCGAAGCGGAAGAAGACCGCGCTCAGCAGATTGTTGAGCATCAGCGGCAGCGCGACCGGCACCAGGGCGCCCATGGCGGCCCGGTCGAAGGACACCGTCGGCGGGAAGAAGTGGCGGCGCTGGAGCATAAAGAAAGCCCCGGCGGTCACCGTGCTCACCGCGACGGCGGCCCAGGCGAGCCCGACGATGCTCGGGATGAGCGCGATCACCGCGACGCGGGCCAGGAAGTTGAGGGCCGCCGTGACCAGCTCCATCAGCGCCGGCACCTCCATGCGCTCGCTAGCATTGTAGAGCGCGGTGACGGCGCCCGAGTACGCGCCCGGCCCCAGGGTCAGCAGCAGGACGAAGATGGCCGTGGCGCCCGCGGGCGAGAGCGGCTGGCCCAGCGCCCAGTACGCGCCCGCCACCAGCAGCGCGACGGGCAGCGCCCCGGCCAGCACCAGCAGCAGCCGCAGGGCCAGGGTGACGCCTAAGAGCCGCCGCGCCGCGCCCGGGTCGCGCGCCACCTCGCGGGTGAGCAGCACGCCAAGCCCGAACTCGGTGAAGATCACGAGGTACTGGCCCACGAGCAGCGCGGCGAGGTCGTAGTCGCCCAGGACCCCGGCGGCCAGGGTGCCGGCCAGGATAAAGAGGACGACCATGTCCATGGCCTTAACCACCATGCGCAGGGCGAAGGTGACCGCGCTGTTCTTAAAGACGCGGCGCGCGGCGTTGGCGGGGTCGTCCCTGTAGAAGCGCCGCCAGAGGGCGGCGGCGAGCCCGGCCAGGGCCAGGATGCCCAGCAGGGCGGCGGTGAGCCAGAGAAGGCGCATCTATTCGTCACTTGTTTTTAGCCACGACCGGCGCCCATCGCTCACGAGCTCGATCAGGCCATCGGCGTCCGGGTGGAAGACCATAGGGCTGTAGCGACGCCGGGCGGCGTAGCTAAGGAGGGCGGGCGCCGGGGCCTCGTAGCCCTCGGTGAAGGCGATCGCCCGGGGCCTGAGGGCGGCGACGGCCTCGGTGTCGAGGTCGCGCTGCCACGGGTAGACCAGCAGGGCGAGGGGCGCGCGGGCGGCGCGCAGCGCGTCGGCGTCGCCGGCCGGGC
>JAAXUL010000331.1 GCA_013336035.1 Chloroflexales bacterium | reverse complement strand
GCCGATCAGTGGCGCGGGCATAGGGCGGGTCCTTCAGCAAGTGTAGAGACATGGGCGGGCGCCGGCGGGGTCGCGGCAGCCACCGGCGCCCGGGGGCTGACCTATTATACCGTCGCCGGCGCGCTCGCCCTACTCGCCGAAGGCCCCCACCGCCTCGATGTACTCGAGCGACTGGTGGCGGAAGTAGGTCGTGTACAGCTCGGCGTAGTGCCCGCCCTGGCCCAGCAGCGCCTCGTGGCTCCCCTCCTCGATGATCTGGCCCTGGCGCATCACGATGATGCGGTCGGCCGAGCGCACCGTCGAGAGCCGGTGGGCGATCACGATGCTCGTGCGCCCCGCCATCACCGCGTCGAGGCCGGTCTGGATCTGCTCCTCGGTGAAGGGGTCGACGCTCGCGGTGGCCTCGTCGAGGATAAAGACCCGCGGGTCCTGGAGCATGACGCGGGCCATAGCCACCAGCTGGCGCTGGCCGAGCGACAGCCGGGCGCCGCGCTCGCCCACCTCGCTCTGGAGGCCCTGGGGCAGGTCGGCCACCCACTCGCCGCCGCCGATGCGCGCCGCCGCCGCCGCCACGGCCTCGTCGGGGGCCTCGGGGCGCCCGTAGCGGATGTTGTCGGCCACGCTGCCGGTGAAGAGGAACGGCACCTGCGGCACCATGCCGATCTGCCGCCGGTACTGGCCCAGGTCGAGGTCGCGGATGTCGCGCCCATCGATCAGGATGCGCCCGCCCTGGAACTCGTAGAAGCGGGCGATCAGGCGCGCCAGGCTCGACTTGCCCGCCCCGGTGTGGCCGACCACGGCGAGCCGCTGCCCCGCCGGCACCTCCAGGCTGAAGCCCCGCAGCACCCAGCCCATGTCCGGTGGCACGAAGCCCGACACTGTCACACGCTCGCCCTCGCGCCGCGCGACCTGCTCGCCGCCGGGCGCCTGCGCCGCGCTCTCCGCGTCAGGCCGGTAGGTGAAGTCCACCCCCTCGAAGGCGATCTCGCCCCGCAGCCGCGGCACCGGCTGGCTGGCGCGCTGCACGACCCGCGGCTCGGCGTCGATCAGGGCGAAGACCCGCTCGCTTGAGGCCAGGCCCTGCTGGAACTGGCTCCAGAACGAGGCGATGCTGGTCAGCGGGAAGTAGAAGAGCATCAGCCCCTGCACGAACAGGTACCACTCGCCGGCCGAGATCGTGCCGTCGAGCACGCGCGCCCCGCCGAAGTAGACCACCGCCGCCGTCGCCAGCCCGGCTATGGCGTCGAGGAGGGGGAAGATCGTGTCGAAGACCAGGCCGCGCCGCACGCTCACCCGGTAGGCCAGGTTGTTCGTGGCCGTGAACTCCTCGTAGACCGCGGCCTCCTGGCGGAAGCTCTTCGCCACCGCGATGCCGCTGACCGTCTCCTGGATGCTGCTGTTCACCTTCGCCACCGCCCGCCGGGCCTGCTGCGAGGTCCAGCGGGCCACGCGGCGGAAGGCCAGGGCGACCAGGAAGACCACCGGCGCGGTCATGATCGTCAGGAGGCCGAGGGACGGCTGCACTACCACCAGCACCACCGAGACCAGGGCCACCAGCAGCACCTGGCTCATCAGGTCCATAGTCAGGGTCACGACATTCGAGAAATCCTGGGTGTCCGAGGTGACCCGGCTGACGATCGTGCCCGAGGGGAACTGGTCGTAGAACGACAGGTCGCGCTGCATCACCGCGGCGAAGGCGTCGTCGCGCAGCTGCAGCACCACATCGCCCACAGCCTCGGCCGCGAGCTTCTGGCGCAGGAAGTTGAACAGCCAGCCCAGCGAGCCGAGCACCGTCACCAGGCCGGCCAGGCCGAGCAGCAGCTGGGCCGCGGGGTTGCTGGCCAGCAGGTCGATCCCGCGCGCGACCCCGAAGGGGATGAGCGCCTCGACAAGCGAGGCCGCGGTGACTAGCAGGGCCACGCCCACGATCTTGCGCCCGTGGGGGCGGAAGTAGCCCACGATGCGCCGGATCAGCGCCGCGTCGCTATAGCTGCGGTCGTAGGCCTCGGCCTCCAGGCCATCTAAGATAAAGCCCATGCGAATCCCTCTATCGGCTGATAATCGATGCTGCCGGGTCGCCGTGCTGCTGCGCCGCCGGGTCGCCCGCGTAGCGCGCGAAGATCCGGCGGTAGGCCTCGCTGCTCGCCATCAGCTCGTCGTGGGTGCCCTGGGCAGCCAGATCGCCGCCGCGCAGCACCAGGATGCGGTCGGCCCAGCGGATCTGCGAGATGCGGTGGGTGATCAGCAGCGTCGTGCGGCCCCTGAGGATGCGGCGCATGGCCCGCTGGATCTGGTCCTCGGTGGCGCTATCGATCGCGCTGGTGCTGTCGTCGAGGATCAGGATGCGCGGGTCGGTGAGGAAGGCCCGCGCGATGGCGATGCGCTGGCGCTGGCCGCCCGAGAGGGTCACCCCGCGCTCGCCAATAATGGTGTCGTAGCCGTCGGGCAGGCCCATGATAAAGTCGTGGGCCTGGGCCTCGTGGGCCGCCCGCTCGATCTGCTCGCGCGTGGCCTGGCCGGCCGCCCCGAAGGCGATGTTGTCGGCGATCGAGCGGCTGAACAGGAAGACGTCCTGCTCGATGGTCGAGATCTGGGCCCGCAGGGCGTCGAGGCTCCACTCGCGCACGTCCACGCCGTCGACCAGCACGCGCCCCTCGGTCGTGTCGTAGGTGCGGTTGACCAGGTGGGTCAGCGTGGTCTTGCCGGCGCCGGTCTGGCCCACGATCGCGACCGTCTCGCCCGGCCTGGCCGTGAAGGTGATGCCCCTGAGGTTCAGGCCGCGCGCGGGGCCCCCGGCGTCAGACGCCGGCTCGGCCGCGCCGTAGCCGAAGCTGACGCCGTCGAAGACGATCTCGCCGCGGATCGGCGCGCGGTGGCCCGCGGCGTTCTCGTCGAGCTCGGTCTCGTCGTTGATCAGGCCCAGGATGCGCTCGGCGCCCGAGATGCCCAGCTCGACCAGCAGGAAGCTGAAGAGCGAGATGAAGGTGGGGAAGCGCAGCTGCGAGAAGAGGCCCAGGAAGGCGACGGCCTCGCCGACCGACAGCTCGTGGCGCAGGAAGAGCAGGGCGGCGTGGCCGAAGGATAGCCCGAAGGCCACCCCGTAGAGCAGCAGCGGCAGGTAGCGGGCCTGGATGCGGCCCTGCTCGACGAACAGGTCGCGGTAGCCGCGGGCCGCCGCGCTGAACTTGCCCTGCTCCTGGGCCTCCTGGGCGTAGGCCTTGACCACCTCGATCCCGCTCACCGCCTCGGCCAGGCCGGCGTTGAGCGCGCCGAACTGGAAGCGCAGCCGCCCGGTGACCGGGTTCAGCTCGCGGCTGTAGTGGCGCAGCGCCGGCACGAAGGCCGCCAGGAAGAGCATGGGCACCAGCAGCAGCTGCCAGCGCAGCAGCGCGATCGCCAGCAGCGGCACCACGGTGCTGGCCAGCGAGGCGTAGATCAGGCTGGCGCCAGGGCTGACCATCATGTTCATCTGCTGCACGTCGTTGGTGGCCCGGGCCATCACGTCGCCGACCTTCTGGCGGTTGTGGAAGGTCTGGCTCTTGCCGAGCAGGCTGACGTACAGCTCGGCGCGGGCGTCGCGCTCGAGACGCTGGGCCGTGAACTCGGTCGCGTACCAGGCCAGCAGGCTCGAGAGGCCGTGGCTCAGGCGCGCCGCCACGATCGTCAGGGCGATCACCAGCAGCGCCCCCAGCTCGGGGCGGGCCACGATCAGATCGAAGGCCGCGCCCACCTGCATCAGGGCGAAGCTGTAGAGGGCGCTGCCGACGACGAAGCCCGCCATGGCCGTGAGCGGCAGGTGTGGGTAGCGCCAGATGTGGCTGAGGATCCAGCGCAGCGGCGAGCGCCGGTCGTAGCGGTACTCGTCCGCGATGGTAAACTCTCGCTGGGACACGTGCGGCTCCCTATCATTGCGAAACATCTGAGCTGAGCCCGTGCATTGTAGCCGATCCCCAGGCTCGCCGCTTCCGACTTTAGCCCGACGCCCAGAGCTGAGGATCAGGCGTTCGCCTGCGCTTTCCAGCGCGATCGCGGGCTGCCAGAGCACTGGCTGGGCTACAGCCGGAGCCGGTGATCGGCGGCTCGGCGGACGTGGCCGAGGTGAGCTGGAACGCCCCGGCCATATTGCCGCGTCGGCGTAGATGCTCTATCCTTATGTAGTCGCCGCCGGGCCGGACACGCTGGATAAGTGAGGAGAGAGATGAGCACCAACGGGCGCTACGTCACCAACGGGAGGCCTACCGCGCCGACCGCTCGCAATGTCCTGGGCGGCCCTCTGGCCGTCTGCGGCACTGAACCGCTGACCGGCTTCTACCGCACCGGCTGCTGCGACACCGGCCCCGACGACGTGGGTGTGCACGTTGTCTGCGCCCAGGTGACGGCGGAGTTCCTGGCCTTCAGCCGCTCGCACGGCAACGACCTCAGCACGCCGCGGCCGGCCTACGGCTTCCCCGGCCTGAAGCCGGGCGACCGCTGGTGCCTCTGCGCGGATCGCTGGCAGGAGGCCCTGGAGGCGGGCGTCGCTCCGCCCGTGGTGCTGGCGGCGACCCACGAGGCGGCGCTCGGGGTGGTGCGGCGCGAGGACCTGCTGCGCCACGCTATCGACGTCGCCGGGAGCGAGCCGTGAGCCTCGCGCCCAAGCACACCCGGGGCCGGCGCGATCCCGAGCGACGCTGGGCTTCTGAGTAGGGGAACCACCATGCACTTCGAGCATACCCGGGGCGGGGGGTTGCACGCGACGGCCCGCGCCGACGTTGCTGCCCTCCTCGACACTCTGGCGGCCGAGCTTGCTGGCACGGGGTTCGCCTCTTCGCGGCGGGCCATTCTCACCGCCGAGGCGCGGCGCTGGGGTGGCGGGGGTGACCAGTGAGCGCGGGCGCGCCCGTGCTTCCGTCGACGATCCGCTGGGCCTGCTTCGATGTGGGCGAGACCCTGATAGACGAGATGCGCCACTGGGCCGGCTGGGCCGACTGGCTCGGCGTCACCCACCTCACCTTCTTCGCCGCCCTGGGCGCGACCATCGCCCAGCGGCGCGACCACCGCGAGGTCTTTCAGCTGCTGCGCCCTGGCTTCGACCTCGCCCAGGCACGGGCGGCGCGCGCCGCGGCCGGGCACCCCGAAGGCGTCGGCGCCGCCGACCTCTACCCGGATGCGCGCCCGACCCTGGGCCGGCTGCGGGCGGCCGGGCTGCGCATCGCCATCGCCGGCAACCAGCCCGCGTGGGCCGAGGCCGCCCTGGCCGCCATTGGGCTCCCGGCCGACCTGGTTGCCGCCTCGGAGCGCTGGGGTGTGCACAAGCCCGCCCCGGCCTTCTTCGCGCGCCTACTGGCAGAGACAGGCGTCCCCGCCGCGCAGATCGTCTATGTTGGCGACCGGCTTGACAACGATGTGCTGCCGGCGCGCGCCGCGGGGATGTGGGCGGTCTTCCTGCGCCGGGGGCCGTGGGGGCACATCCACGCCACCTGGCCCGAGCGGGCGCAGGCTCACGCGCAGATCGAGCGTCTTGATGCGCTTCCTGGACTGCTTGGGCTCGCTGCCGTCACGTAGCCATGGGCCAGGTCGGCAATCCTCCCGGCGGCGCCCCTACGCGTAGTACTCCGGCGCGTGACGCAGGGTCTCCCAGCGCTCCGCGTCGTGGCCGAAGATCACCAGCCGCACGCCCTCGCGGGCGATCAGCTCGTTTAGCCGACGCGTGCTGGCGCGCACGCCCGCCTCGTCCATATCGAACGGCCCGATCGTGCGCGTGTCCGGGTCCAGCTGGGCGGCGCGGGGAATGGCATCGATGGTCAGCAGCACCGGCCCGGTCTCCGGCAGGCGCACCAGCACTGACTGATGTCCCGGCACGTGGCCGCCGGTGGCGATCAGCTCTACGCCCGGCACCAGCACCGTATCGCCGTCGACCTGCCGGTAGCGCAGGGCGGGGTGGCCCCAGGCCGCGCGGGTCTGGGCGAAACGCGGGTGGATGTTGGCCAGCGCGGCGGCGTAGTGCTCGCGCTGGATCACGAGCTCGGCGGCGGTAAACAGATCGTGGTTGCCGGCGTGGTCGACGTCGAGGTGCGTGCTGACCAGCAGGTGAATATCGGCTGGGCTGAGCCCGATGGCCGCCAGCCGGTTGCCGATGAAGTCCGCCTCGGTGACGCGGGGGGCGGCGCTGCCGGGCGGGGGCTCGGCGCCGACAGCGCTTCGCGCCGACGCAAGCGTCATCATCGCGCGGGGGTAGCCCGTATCGATCAGGATGTTCTGCCCGTCGTCGGTCTGGATGAGGTAGCCGGGCGCAGGCGAGCCGCTGCCGGTCTGCCCCAGGTGGAAGAGGTACAGACGCATCGTCAATGCTCCTTGTGTTTGGCTGCTGACGCCTGCCTACGGATCGCGCAACGCCACCGCTGCGTACAGCACTCGACCCGACGAGGGCGAGCGGCGCGTGCCCACCGGCGAGGGCGCGAGGAAGCCAGCTTCAGGCGCGAGGTCGACGAGCCGGGCAAGCGGCAGCGGGTGCGGCACCCAGAGGATGGGGAGACCCTGCTCATACTCTACGACCAGCAGCCGCCTGCTCGGCCGCAGCTGCGTGTGAAGTCGGCGCAGCAGCCCGGCCTGATCGCGGACGAAGTGCAGCAGATTCGCCATCAGGACGCCGTCGAGGGATGGTAGACCAGGGGGCGGAGCACATCGGCCGGGCGCGGGATGATCGTCGCCAGAGGCGGGCCGCTACGCAGCCGGGCCTGCTGCGCAGCGATCGCCCGAGCGTCGCGGTCGAGGGCGTAGATAGCCCCCGCCGGCCCGAGGAGCTCGGCCAGGGCCCAGGTGAAATTGCCGGTGCCGGCGCCGAGGTCAGCCCACACGCCCCCCGGCTCCGGCACGCCGCCGCGGATCAGCGTCACCATCTCGTGGTGTTCCACCCGCCCCTCCCCTTGTCGGATCGGCCCCCTGCACGTAGGATGGTACCGCAAGGAAGCGCGGCGAGCAAAAAGGATCAGGGTCGTACCATGTCGAGCTCTACAGCCACAATGCCTGCTGTAAGACTACTCCAGGGACCGCCATGCCGCTGAGCCCGCCCACTCTCGCCGCCGTTACCCGCTACTGGGCTGGTTTCTTCGGCTGCCCAGCTGCTACCTTCAAAGTGCCGGGGGTCTATGTCCTGCCCCACGCCGAGCTGGAGGAGTACCGCGGCATATACTGCCTCCAGCGCGAGGCGGTCACGCTGGTCTCCGTGCCGCCCGGCCAGATCGGCTACTGGCGGGCACGGCTCGCGCCCCTCGGCGCCGACGCGCTCACCGACGCCCCAGCGGTGGCTCGGCAGCTAGGCGTCAGCCCGGCCCAGGTCATCGGCCCGGCCGCCCTGGCCTACGCCTCGGCGCTGCGGCCCCTGCCCACCGCTGGCACCCGCCTGCTCACGGCGCTCGACGAGGAGGCCCACGCCGCGCTCAAGGCCGCGTGCGGCCCGCTGGAGTGGGCCCATGGGGGCAGCGAGTTTGAGCTTCTGCCCCTGGCCGGACGCTTTGTGCGCGGGAAGCTCGTCGCCCTGGCTGGCTACGAGCCCTGGGGCGAGCAGATCGCTCACATCGCCATCGTCACTCACCCGGCCCACCGTGGCCACGGCTACGGCGCCGAGGCGGTCAGCCTTCTGGCCGAGACGGCCATCGCCCGCGGCATGATCGCCCAGTACCGGACTCTATACGCAAATACGCCCTCCCTCCGACTCGGGGCCTCCCTGGGCCTCGTGCCCTTCGCCAAATCCCTGGCGATCCGCCTCGGCCCCTGAGCGGCGTAGGCCTCCAGCAGCTCGTCCAGATCGCGCCCGGCGAAGCGGGCGGCGCGGACGTAGCCGCCCTGCTCGAAGCCCGCGAGCGAGGTCGGGTCGCCACGGCTCCGTCTGGCCAACACCAGACTGCCCGTCCCCTTATCCGGTGTGGCCGGCCGCCTCGGGCTCGACGATCACGGCAGTGCCGTAGGCGAGCACCTCGGTCATCCCCTGGGCGATCTCGGTCGTGTCGTAGCCG
>JAAXUL010001103.1 GCA_013336035.1 Chloroflexales bacterium | reverse complement strand
GCATCTCGCCGGTCGTGGTGTTCGTCCTGATCGGCGCGCTGCTGCTCGCCTGGTTCTTCTGGCACGTCAGGTCCATGGAGCGGGCGGGCAAAGAGCCGCTGCTGCCGCTCAGACTCTTCAAGAACCGCGTGTCCAACCTCGGCCTGGTGACCCAGAATATGCAGTGGCTGATCCTGATGGGCCTCTCGTTTGTGATCTCCGTCTACCTGCAGCAGGTGCGCGGCTACAGCGCGATCGAAACTGGCCTGATCCTGACGCCGAACACGATTGGCATCCTGGTGTCCGCGCTGGCGGCGGCAAGGCTGGCCCAGCGGCGCTCCCAGGCGACCCTGATCCGCATGGGCTTCGCGCTGACGATCACCGGCGTGGCACTCCTGCTGCTGCTGGTCGACATCACCTCAAGCATCTGGACCTTCGTGCCGGGGCTCCTGGTGATCGGTCTCGGCGTCGGGGTCATGTTGACCTCGTCGGTCAACGTGGTGCAGTCGGCCTTCTCTGAGGAGGATCAGGGGGAGATCTCGGGCCTGTCACGGAGCATCTCGAACCTGGGCTCCTCCCTGGGCGTGGCCATCGCCGGCACCGTGATCGTCTCAAGCCTGACCACGGGGAATGGGGGGTACGCCCTGGCCCTGATCGTCCTGATCGTCTTCGCGGCGATCGGCCTGGTGGCCGCGCTCATGCTGCCCTCCACGCCAGTATCTGTCGCACCGGAGGCGAAGCCCGGCCCGGCGTAGGCACGATGATCAACGAGTGAAAGGAGCGTCCAATGGCGGTCGCAAACCTGAGCATGCTGCGCACCGTGGAGGCCTGGGAGCGGGACGAGGGGGTGCCGGTCCCCCTCGGCGCGACCTGGATTGAGGATGAGCAGGCCTACAACTTCGCGCTCTACTCGCGCCACGCCACCGGCGTGACCCTGCTGCTCTACGCCGAGGATGACCTGGTCACGCCCGTCTACCAGCAGCGGCTCGACCCCTACACCAACAAGACCCAGGCCCTCTGGCACTGCTGGATTCCGGCCTCAAGCACACGGGGCGCTCGCTACTACGCCTACCGGGTCGAGGGCCCCGAGGCCCCCGAGCGGGGCTACCGCTTCAACCCGGCCCACATCCTGCTCGACCCTTACGCCCGCGAGGTCTTCTTCCCTCCAAACTTCAGCCGTGAGGCCGCCGCGCGGGCGGAGCCGAACGACGGCCGGGCGCCGCTGGGCGTGCTGCCACGGGCCAGCGACGAGGTCGACCTCCCCGACCCGCCCTGCCCGCGCCACACCCACGACCTGGTCATCTACGAGCTGCACGTCAAGGGCTTCACCGCCCGCGCCAACTCGGGCGTCAGCCCGGACCAGCGGGGCACCTTCCTGGGTCTGGTCGCGAAGATCCCCTATCTGCAGGAGCTGGGCGTCACCGCCGTCGAGCTACTGCCCGTCCACCAGTACGACCCCCAGGAGGGCAACTACTGGGGCTACATGACCCTGAACTTCTTCGCGCCCCACGCGGCCTACGCCTGCGCCAACCCGTTCGAGGAGTTCCGCGCGATGGTGCGGGCCTTCCACGCGGCGGGCATCGAGGTGCTGCTCGACGTGGTCTACAACCACACCTGCGAGGGCGACGAGCACGGCTCGAGCTACAGCTACCGCGGCATCGACAACTCCAGCTACTACCTGCTGACCTCGGACCGCCGCCGCTACAACAACGACACCGGCTGCGGCAACACCATGAACAGCAACGACCCCGCGGTGCGCTGGCTGGTGCTGAGCAGCCTGCAGCACTGGCGCCGCCAGCTGCACGTCGACGGCTTCCGCTTCGACCTGGCCTCGATCCTCAGCCGCAACCCCGACGGCTCGGTCAACCAGGGCGACGCGACCGTGATTACCGAGATCAGCCTGCTCGGCGCGGTAGACGACTCGCGGCTGATCGCCGAGGCCTGGGACATCGGCGCCTACCAGCTGGGGCGGGGCTTCCCGGGGCGCAGCTGGATGCAGTGGAACGGCAAGTTCCGCGACGATATCAGAGCCTTCGTCAAGGGCGACGGCGACAAGGTCAGCGCGCTGATGACCCGGCTCTACGGCTCCGACGACCTCTTCCCCGCCGACCCCGAGCACGCCTGCCACCCCTCGCAGAGCGTGAACTTCATCACCGCCCACGACGGCTTCTGCCTCTACGACCTGACCGCCTACAACGACAAGCACAACGAGGCTAACGGCCACGACAACAGCGACGGCGCCAACGATAACGCCAGCTGGAACTGCGGCTGGGAGGGCGACGCGGGCGCGCCGCCCGAGGTGCTGGAGCTGCGCCGCCGCCAGGTCAAGAACCTCTTCTCCCTGCTAATGTTGGCCAACGGCACGCCGATGTTCTGCGCCGGCGACGAGTTCCTCAACACCCAGGGCGGCAACAACAACCCCTACAACCAGGACAACGAGATCACCTGGCTCGACTGGGATCTGCTCGAGCGCAACCGGGACGTCTTCCGCTTCTTCAAGACCATGATCGCCTTCCGCAAGGCCCACCCGAGCCTCCAGCGCTCGCGCTTCTGGGGCGCGGACGTGAGCTGGTACGGGACGGGCCGCGAGGTGGATATGTCACCCGCCTCACACACCCTGGCCTACTGCCTGCGCGGCGCCAGCCAGGGCGACGATGACCTGTATGTGATGATCAACTCCTTCTGGGAGGAGCTGATCTTCATGGTGCAGGAGGGTGAGGCCAGCGAGTGGCTACGGGTGGTCGACACCAGCCATGCTAGCCCCCACGATATTGCCGAGCCCGGGCGCGAGCAGCCGCTCGCCGAAGTGGCCTACCGTGTCGGCGCACGGTCAGTGGTCGTCCTGCGCCGGCCCCGAGGAAAGGGGTGACCACGATGGTTGACGATATCGCCCAGGTGTTGCTTGCGTACATTCCGAATGTGATCGGCGCGGTACTCATCCTCGTGATCGGCTGGGTCATCGCGGCCCTCATCG
>JAAXUL010001102.1 GCA_013336035.1 Chloroflexales bacterium | reverse complement strand
CGAACGTCCAGAATGCTCGAAGGACACGCCGATAGGACGCCACCGTCTCCGGTGAAAGACCACGCCGTGCCTCTGGCGGACGACGTGGGTTATCCACGTGAGGAACGTGTTCTGTGGCCAGGTAGGTGAAAAAGCGATCCAGCTCGTCGAGTGTGATTGCATCCACGTTTCGTGGGCATTGCTGGGTCTCACGCCACCCGTTCCAGAACTTGAGTTTGTACCGATAGAGCCTCAAGCTCTCGTCCGTGAGGTTTTTTCCGGTGCGATGCGCAAGGAAACGGCTGACGGCCTCTGCTGTCGGCAGCGATGTCGGCAGTGTGCGGTGCTCCTTCTGGGCCAGATAGGCCGCAATCTGCTCCATGAGCAGGGCGGAATTTGCCGGCAGTGGCGGTGGGGTTGAAGCTGCCCCCTCGGCATGCTCCGCTTGGCTATCGTCGTCGAGTTGGTCGGGCATTCTGGACATAGGAACCTCCTTAATACATAGCTGAGGGCCGACCTTCATCGTTGTCGGAGGCTAGGGTTCCCGATCTAAAGCTACACGCTTCTCCGGATCACCACAAGCCCGTGCTATGCCCGCGACCGGCCCTTGCTGAACCCGCGAAAGGACCCATATGCAGCTTTGGGTACGTCAACCCCAGCGACGCGACCTACTGATCAGCAGCGGTCTCGCGCTTGTCACGACTGGCTATGCCATTGTGCTCGAACACGTCCGACAGCACCTTGAACCCGACTGGGCCTGGGCGGAGGTCGTGCTTGGTACGGTGATGTGCCTCGGCGCAGCTGAACTCCGCGTGGCGAGCACGACCGCTCCGACGGCAGACGATTATCGCCGCGCCATCTGGACCAGCTTCGTCATTGGGGGCACGCCGATCATCCTCTGGCAGTTCTGGCAACTGAGCCAGCGCTATCACCGCGTGATCGCTGAGTGGAAGAAGGACAACGATGCCGACTCAGCGCTATCGCTGGCCTGAGTACGCCGAAGCCGAACGACGCGAGGCCCAGGAATGCGCTGAAGAAGCAGCGCGCCTCATCGAAAACGCCAACCGCCATCTGGCATCCGCCTTGGATGTAGTTCGTACGAACCCCGGATTAGCTGAAGCGAAGATGACGAAGGCACAAGCGCTCCACTATCAGGCGCTGGCCCTCCAAGAGCGTATCCAGCGCCTGATGATCCAGGCACAGCTGGGCCGCCCGAACGGGAAGGTCCCGTCGGTCCCGAAGCCGTCACATTCGTCCGTGAGCGGCATCAGCGACCACGAGCCGTCAGCACTGAGCTGAATGATGCGAACCCGAGTACATGGGTGCGCCACCAAGCAGTTCAGTCAGCACGGGACGCTAGCCGCACGGTGACTCAGCGAGCAGCGGACTGGATCGGCCGTCGAACTATATCGTGAGCCGAGGACCGGGGTTCGTGGAGCAGCGCGTGAAGGTGATGGTGGCAACAGTGTGGGATGAGGAGAGCGGGCTGGTGCGGGGCATGACGTGCCAGGATGATTCGGGATGCCCGCGGTGGTGCTCAGAGAAGGAGAGTTGGAGCGCGATGTGGATTTACTACCGTTCGTAGTGTCTCAAATGTCCACGTAGAGCATGACATGAATTAGCATCTTTGTCAATACATAGTATTGCAGATAATACGCATCATGTTATACCACTAAAGGATCTATCGAATAATATAACGATCTGATATTAGAATAAGTTATTTTTTTCGATATTACTCAAACCTTCCCTCACCAGCGCACCAACCCTGCCGCCAACGTGCGCCACGCGCCTGGTGTGCCTGCCGCTGCTTCACGACCGCGCACATCCATCCACCGGGACTGTCCTGGGCACGAAGCACTTCAGAAAGGAGGTCTGACACGCGTACCCCGGCTGTTCAGCGCGCTGCCGCCGCAGGGCGGGTCGCGCTTGGGAAACGACGAACCGCCCGCGACCGGGAAGAGGTCACGGGCGGCTCTATGAAAGTCTGCGGTTCCTATGATAGCACAAACGTCTTATTTCGTCCAATCCGCCAAGATCGACTTGCGCCGCTACCCGGCCACCCGGGATGGCTACGAACGGCTGTGTGAACTCGCTGGTAGCAATGGGGTGGTGACCCTGCACGGTGGGGTGCGGGGCTGGGCCGAAACCTTGGGCTGTGCCGCCGGCTATCCCAAGATGCTCTTCCGTCTGCTCGAGCAGTACGGCTATGTGGCTGGGGTCGACTACTACCCCGGCGCGGGCGGGCAGGTCGTCGCGGTCCAGCTGGCACGGCCCGACGATCACCCAGTGATCGTGTCCGCGCCGCCCACCGGCCCTGCGCCCGCTGCGGAAGCACATCAGGACGCGGCCGCTGATCCGCCCGTTCGATCAGTGATCGAATCCCCCCACACCCCCCTATATGGTACTCATGAATCTTTGCAGCAGCAGCAGCATGCGCGCGAAGATACGGAACCGGATACGGCGCTCACCCAGCTCCTCCGCGCCGAGTTTCCGCGCGCCGACGCGGCCCTCCTCGCCGCCTGGGAGGCGAACCCGCAGGTCAACGACTGCAAGGCCGCGCGCGATGCGCTGCTGGGCTTCCCAACGGCGACCTGCGCCAACTGGCAGGCCGATCTCGCGGCGGCTGAGGATCGCCCAACTGTGGCCTGGCCGGTCGGTCTGGTTCTGGCCTGCTGGGCCCAGGGTGAGCGCGTGACCCCACGCCGCGCGGCGCCCGTAGCGCCGCCCGCGGCCCCACCCGTCCCGCGGCGGCGCGGTCGGGAGCCGCGCCCCGTCGAAGCGCGTGCGCCAGAGGCGGTGAGCGACCGCGAGATCCGCGCGGACACCGACCTGGCCCCCGAGGAACGTGCGGCCTTCCTGGCTGCGTACGAAGCGGCACCCGATGATGCCGCCCGCGCGGAGGTGCTGTGCGACTTTCGCCGCTTCTGGGCCGCCTGGTTCGAGGAGCAGCTGGCCCAGGAGCGGGCGGTCGGTGC
>JAAXUL010000330.1 GCA_013336035.1 Chloroflexales bacterium | reverse complement strand
TTCGCCCACCTCCCCCGCCCGACCATCGCGGGCACGGCGGCCGCCGACGGTGACACCCTCGGCGACGGCCCGGACGAGTTCGTGGAGCTGAAGCCGGGCGTGCTCTACCGCTTCAGCCTGAGCCTGAGCGATCTCGACAACGGCGAGGCTCGCGTGCTGGTGCAGGGCGAGAACCTGCCGCAGGACCGGCTGGCGCAGCTCGCCCTCGCCCCGCTCAGCGCCCTGGAGCAGGCGGGGCGCGCCGTGCTGCTGCTTAGCAAAGCGCTCCAGCTGCTGCAAACCCTGGGCCTTGGCGAGGGCGAGGCGCGCTACCTGCTCACCCACGCCGCCGACTTCGGCGACCTTGATCTCTCGGCGCTGCCGACCCTGGCGAGCAACGACACGCCGGCCGGCGCCGCGCAGCTGTTCGCGCAGCTCTTGCACCTGGCCGGCTACGCCAGCCTCAAGCGCGAGCTCGCCGGCGACACCGCCGACCTGGTCGGCGTCTTCGAGGCCAACGAGCTCGGCGACCTGGAGCAGGTATACAGCCTGCTCGCCCGGCTCGCCCGCCGCGAGGTGGCGACCGTGCGCGCCACCTCCAACGCGCTGTTCGCGGCGCCCGCCTTCGCCGGCGTCGAGCCCCTGCGGCGGCTCTGGGGGGCGCTGCAGGTAGTGGAGCGCTTCGGTGTTGAGGTGCGCGCGCTGCGCGACTGGACCGGCATCGTCGCCAGGGGCGCCAGCGGGGAGGAGCGCTTCGCCCTCGCCCGCGACCTGCGCGAGACGATCAAGGCGCGCTTCGAGCCCGAGGCGTGGCAGCGGGTGGCCCAGCCGATCTTCGACGGGCTGCGCCGGCGCCAGCGCGACGCCCTGGTGGCCCACGTGATGCAGCAGCACGGCTTCGCCCGCGTGGAGCAGCTCTACGAGTACTTCCTGATCGACCCCGCCATGGAGCCGGTGGTGCAGACCTCGCGCATCCGCCTCGCCATCGCCTCGCTGCAGCTCTTCATCCAGCGCTGCCTGCTGAACCTGGAGCGTGATGTGCACCCCACGGCGATCATCAACGCCGGGCAGTGGGAGTGGATGAAGCGCTACCGGGTGTGGGAGGCCAACCGCAAGATCTTCCTCTTCCCCGAGAACTGGCTGGAGCCCGAGTTCCGCGACGACAAGACCCACCTCTTCGCCGAGCTGGAGGGCGCCCTGCTGCAGGGCGATGTCTCCGACGACCTGGTAGAGGATGCCTTCCTGGCCTATCTCAAGAAGCTGGAGGAGCTGGCGCGGCTCGACATTGTGGCCATGCATCTGGAGGACAAGGACGACCCGGCGCAGAATGTGCTGCACGTCTTTGGCCGCACCTACAGCCTGCCGCACAAGTACTTCTACCGCCGCTACGCCCATCAGACCTGGGCGCCATGGGAGCCGATGGGCGCCGAGATCGAGGGCGACCACCTGGCCCCGGTGATCTGGCGCGGCCGACCCTATCTGTTCTGGGTGACCTTCGCCGAGCGGGCGGCGGTGCCTGCGGGCAAGATCACGGTGGACTTCAAGACTGCCATCGATATCCAGACCACGGTCGCCAAGAAGATGGAGGCCCAGCTCCACTGGAGCGAGTACGTGGACGGCGCCTGGAGCACCCGCGAGTCCAGCGAGCACACCCCGCCCGACGACCAGAAGCTGATCGCGGACGCTGCTGACCCGCGCTCGGTGTTCGTCCACGTCACCAAGGAGTTCGAGGCAGGCGAGGAGCGCGGCGTGCTCATCCACCTCGGGTCGCCCTTCACTCACGCCTTCCACCTGGCGGGGCGCAACAGCGCGCCAGAGCGCGTGCCCAGCGGCGCGCCCCCGGCGAACCCTTACGGCACCCAGACGAAGCGGGCCAACCGCTACAGCGGCGCCGGCCTGCTCAGCGTGACCTTCACCCAGCGCAGCACCACGGAGCCAGGGAAAGGGCCCAAGACGGAGAGCCAGCCCATCCTCAGCCAGCCCCGCAGCCACACCCTGCTCCCCACCGACAACGAGCTGCTCGCGAACCTCGGCGAGGTCGCAGCCCTGATCCGGCCGATCTTCTACCAGGACAGCCGGCACACCTTCTTCGTGGAGCCCAGCGTGGCCGAGCAGACCCTCGAGGACTGGCAGGAGTGGGTGACGCGCACCCCGCAGCCCGAGCGCGAGTGGCTCAAGCCTGACTGGTGGGACGACCGATACATCATCCCGGAGATCCCGGACTTCCCCGAGCGGCCGCCCCTGCCTTTCCCCGACGACCCGTTCTGGCAGACGATCGACCCCGGCGTCCTGGTGAAGCTGCGCGCGGGCCAGGACTGGGTGCGGAACCCGGCCACCGGGCTGCTCTTCGGCGACGAGCTGATCGGCCCCCAGGGCCGCACCGGCCTGGCGGTCCTGCCGGCCACGGAGCTGGGCGAGGCCCTCGCGGCGGGCGCCCAGGCGGTGCACGTGCACGGCGGCAGCAGCGTTGCCTCTGACAGCGTGGTGGTGCTGAAGGGCGGCGCCTCCCTGGCGGACAGCGGGCTCACGCAGGTTGCGGGCGGCCTGAACGTGGTGGGTGGGGGCGGCTTTAGCGCCCCGCTCAAGGAGAACTTCGTCAACTTCAACGCTATCGACCCAATCGGCAGGTAGCGCTGTAGCCTGTTGCAGGAGCGAGCCATGCTCTTTTCAGCCTATGCCACGCAGTTCCACGGCCATGCCGACGCCGAGCTGCTGTACAAGAAGCGCCGGGTGACGGAGACGAAGGAGTGGAAGCGCTTCATCGTGCAGGAGCGCGAGGTGAGCTACCGCTTCTTCCTGCACCAGCACCCGTTCGTGGGCGAGCTGGTGCAGCGGCTGCTGCGCAAGGGCGTGCGCGGCCTGCAGGCCGTGGACACCGAGTACGCCGCCGAGGGCGTGTCGCTGCCGGGCAGCGTCGAGATCGGCCTCAACGACCCTACGGCCCTCACCCTGCGCAGCGGGACGAAGATCGCCCTGCTGGAGCCTGCGCAGGCCACAGTGCCGCCCGGCGTGCCGCTGGAGCTACCGGCCACCATGCGCCTCAGGCTTGCCGCGGCCGCGCCGGCCACCCTCGCCGCCGGCACCCAGGCCACCCTGATCGGCGGCATGACGGCCACCCCGGAGGTAGGCGCGATCTTCGCCCTGCTCGCGAACAGCGACGCCTCGCTCTTCGTCGACGCGCGGGCCACCCTCACCGCCCCCACCGCGCTGCTGCTCCCCAGCGGCGACCAGGCCACCCTGCCGGCGGGCACCGAGGTGCTGCTGCTTGGCGGAGCCGAGCTAACCATCCCCCTGGGCGCCCAGGCCACCCTACTCAAGCGCCGGCGGCGGCCGAAGGAGCTCTTCGCCGAGCTCTTCGCGGCCTCTTCGTACAACCCGACCAGCCTGGTGCGGCGGCCCCACCCCGTCAAGGATCTCGACTTCACATCGGGCGGGGCCTATGCGGTCTACAACTGGGAGCTATTCTTCCACGTGCCCTTCACCATCGCCGTGAACCTGAGCAAGAACCAGCGCTTCGCCGAGGCCCAGCGCTGGTTCCACTACCTGTTCGACCCCACCGACGACAGCGATGGGCCCACGCCCGAGCGCTTCTGGAAAGTGCGCCCCTTCCAGTCCACCGACGTGAAGAAGGTCGAGGAGATCCTGGTGAACCTCGCCGTCGGTGGCGACGAGACCCTGCGCAACGACACCATCCAGAGCATCGAGGCGTGGAAGGCTGCGCCCTTCCGCCCCCACGTGATCGCCCGATTCCGCCAGCAGGCCTACATGTTCAAGATCGTGATGGCCTACCTGGACAACCTGATCGCCTGGGGCGACGCGCTGTTCCGCCAGGACACCGGCGAGGCGATCGACGAGGCCCTGATGCTCTACGTCCTCGCCGCCAATATCCTCGGCCCGCGCCCCCAGGCCGTGCCGCAGAAGGGCAGCGTGCGCCCGCAGACCTACGACAACCTGCGCCGCGACCTCAAACAGTTCGGCACGGTGATGCGCGATGTCGAGGCCGACCTCCCCTTCGACCTCATGCCCTTCCCGGCCGAGGACAGCGGCAACAACGACCAGCTCGCCACCGTGCGCAGCCTGGGCCGGGCGCTCTACTTCTGCGTGCCGCGCAACGAGAAGCTGCTGAGCTACTGGGACACGGTGGCCGACCGCCTGTTCAAGATCCACAACAGCCTCAACCTGCAGGGCGTCTTCCGCCAGCTGGCCCTCTTTGAGCCGCCGATCGACCCGGCCATGCTGGCGCGGGCGGCCGCCGCCGGGCTCGACGTGGGCGCCGTGGTTAACGGCCTCAACCAGCCCCTACCCCTGGTGCGCTTCCAGCTCCTGGCGCAGAGGGCGGCGGAGATCGCCCAGGAGGTGAAGTCCCTCGGCAACAGCCTGCTCGCGGCCATGGAGAAGGAGGACAACGAGGCCATGGCGCTGCTGCGCGCCCGGCACGAGCGAACCGTGCTGGAGCTGGTGGAGCAGGTGAAGTACGGCCAGTGGCAGGAGACGATCAAGGCCAGGGAGGGCCTGCTCCAGACTCTGGCGATCGCCGTACAGCGCTACAGCTTTTACGAGCGCCAGCTCGGCCGGCAGCCCGACGAGATCCAGCAGTCCATCCCCGAGCTCGACGAGCTCGATCGGGCCGGCCTGGCCGCCATGAAGCTCAAGCTGGAGGAGCCGGCCCTGGCCCTGCGCGAGATCGAGGTGGATATCGCCAGTGACGCCTTTGCCCAGGCCGCCCAGGCCCTGAACGGCGGCAAGCTGATGAGCTCCCACGAGGTGCGCGAGGCCCTGCTGCTGGAGGGCGGCCAGCTTGCCACCGACATCGCCAATATCCTCAGCGCCGCCGGAGCGATCGCCCACGCGGTGCCGACGGCCAAGGTCCACGCGCAGCCCATGGGCGTCGGCGCTACCGTCGAGTACGGCGGCGTGAATATCGGCCACGCCCTGGGGGCGGGCTCGGCGGCGGCCAGGGCGATCGCCGAGCGGGTGAACTTCGAGGCCAGGCGGGCCAGCCGGATCGACGGCTTCGCGCGGCGCGAGCGCGACTGGGCGTTCCAGAGCAACCTGGCGGCGGGCGAGATCACGCAGATCTTCAAGCAGCTGCGGGCCGCCCAGATCCGCGAGGCCCTGGCCGAGCAGGAGCTGAAGAACCACCGCAAGCAGATCGAGCACGCCAAGGAGATCGAGCGCTTCCTCAACGAGGAGGGCACGGAGAAGAGCGGCAAGAAGACCAACCGCTCGTTCTACGCCTGGATGAAGCGCGAGGTGAAGGGGCTGTACGCGCAGTCCTTCCAGCTCGCCTTCGACGTGGCCAGGAGGGCCGAGCGGGCGCTGCAGCACGAGCTGGGCAACCCCGAGCTGCGCTACCTGCAGTTCGGCTACCTGGCGGGCAAAGAGGGCCTGCTGGCGGGCGAGAAGCTCTACTTCGACATCAAGCGCATGGAGCTGGCCTTCCACGAGCTGAACCAGCGCGAGTACGAGCTCACGAAGCACGCCAGCCTGCTCCAGGTGGACCCCCTGGCCTTGGTGCAGCTGCGGGCCACGGGCCGCTGTACCGTGCGCCTCCCCGAGGAGCTGTTCGACATGGACGGCCCTGGCCACTACTTCCGGCGCATCAAGAGCGTGGCCCTGAGCATCCCCTGCGTGACCGGCCCGTACAGCGGGGTGGGCTGCCGGCTCACCCTGCTCAAGAGCAGCATCCGCAAGAGCCCCGTGGCCGGCGAGCAGTACGCGCGGCTCGACAGCGAGGACGAGCGTTTCAGCGACAGCTTCTCCAGCCAGCAGTCGATCGTCACCAGCTCGGCCCAGAACGACAGCGGGCTGTTCGAGACCAACTTGCGCGACGAGCGCTACCTGCCCTTCGAGTATGCGGGCACCATCAGCGAGTGGCAGCTTGAGCTGCCGGGCGACCCCAGCAAGGGCGACCCCACGCAGTTCGACTACGCCACGATCAGCGATGTGGTGCTGCACATCCGCTACACCGCCCGCGAGGGGGGCGGCCTGCTGCGCAGCGGCGCCGTGGCCAACCTGCGCGAGCGCGTCGAGTCCGCCGCCACCGTCGGCTCGGTGCGCCTCTTCGCGCTCCGCCACGAGTTCCCCGGCGAGTGGGCGCGCTTCCTGGCCGAGACGCCCACGGCGGAGCGGCGGGCCCGCCTCGCCCTCACGCTGCGCGAGGAGCACTACCCGTTCTGGGCGAGGGGGCGGCTGGAGCGCGTCGCGCGGGTGGACCTGATGGCGCGCAGCGCGCGGGAGACGATCCCCGCCACTCTGACAGTGGCCGACCGGGTGAGCGATGATCCCGACGCGGCGACCACCGAGGAGCTGGTGAAGGCGGCGTCCCTGGGGAACATGCTGGTGGGCAGCCTGGCCACGATCACGGCGGCCGCGGCCCCGACCGGTGCCTTCGAGCTCTTCTTCGAAGATAACGCTCTCACCGACCTCTGGGTTGCAATCACATGGGGCCAGTGATAGCGCTCCAGGTGGTTCGCAGTGTATCAGGCCAGCAGCCCCTTGGCCCCGTCCCAGATAAAGTAGAGGCCGAAGATGAGCGCGACCGCGATGCTGATCGGCCGATTGTATTGGGTCAGCCATCCAATGGCTCGCTGGAGGATTGTGCTGGCGGCCTGTGGCGCGATGGCGGAGACCAGGATTGCCAGAATGAGCAGGATCTGCGCGAAGATGATGTAGATCCCGTAGGCGGCGATAGCGCCCGCTGGCCCGAGTTCGGCGGCGCTGATGATGCCGAGCGCCGAGAGGGTGAAGACCCAGAGCTTCGGACCGATCGCCACCAGCAGGGCCCCGAGGCCGAGGGCCTTCAGGGGTGCGGTTTGATCAATCGACTGCATCCACTGCGGCGGTGGATCGTCGGGATCCGATTCCTTGCGCCATTTGTGGAAGGCGGCGATGAGGAGCAGGATGCCGACGACCAGCAGGAGCGTCGAGACGACGGGTGACGAGCCACCGTTGTCGGCATGCGCATCAGGCGAGGCGGTCAGAAGGGCGCCGAAGAGCACCCCCTGCGCCAGCCGGGTGAGGGTCATCCCAAGCACGAATGCGGTCGCCTTCGCGACGCCACGCGGACTCGCAAGCATCAGCAGCACGATGATGACCCACAGGGGCGCGAACACGGTACCGAGGATCAGCGGCAGGAGTTGGACGAGCACAGCGGCCATGAGGTTCTCCCGATGAGGTATGTAGCGCTAGCGTTGCTGTACCACGCTAGCCCAGCTCAGATTGCAGTGTCCCACCAGGGTTTCGCGGAAGCGCACCGCGCACTCGTCCGGTTGGCACCGGCGTGTGCATCCGTCGCCCAATGAGGCACGACCTGCGTGACCAGGGAGCGAGCGCGTTGACCAGCAGCGGGCGACGAGTGCGGCGGCTGGTCGGAGGTCGTTTGCGGACCTGCACCGCATGGCCCGCTATTGAGACCGAGCGTGGTGTGCGGTACGCGAAGAATAGCATGCGCAGAACGATCCCGCATCACACAAAATGTAGAAACTTGTGGGTCGCCGAGGAAGCGTTCCCAATCGGTCGCCAGCAGGGCCGCGGGCTCGATCAGATCGTCGAGCCCGGTCGTGCCTCCCCGCTCGACGATCGCGATCCTCGTGCTGCTCCCCGCCCTGGTCGGCAGCGCGGGCGGCGAGGGCTCGCCCTGGCAGAGCGCCGGCCTCGCGGTGATCCAGACGGCCGTCTTCGTCGAGGGCAAGGGCGTGCTCGCTGGTCGCCTGGGCGCCCCAAGCTGGCCACCGGGGGCGCTTCCCCTGGCGGCTTTCGGCGTGCCACCCCTGGGCGCCGCCCGCGCCACGAGGCGGTATGTGGAACAAGGCCGGGCCCTCGCGCGTCTCGTGATCGGCGTCGCCGCGCGGGACGAGAACGGAGGTAGGATGGGTCACCGCATACGGCATATCTTCGCGCTGATCACGCTGCTGGTTCTAGCCGCATGCAACGCGGCGCCCGCCGCCGCCCCGCCCTCCCCTGCTTCACCCACGGCCTCGCCCGCCGCGCCGCCCACAGCCTCGCCCTCGCCCGCCGCCCCACCCACGGC
>JAAXUL010000329.1 GCA_013336035.1 Chloroflexales bacterium | reverse complement strand
CACCTCCCAGCGGGTCGCGCCAAGGGCGAGCAGCACCTCGCGCTGATGGTTCGGCACCGCCTGGAGCACATCGCGGGTGATGGCGGCGACGGTGGGCAGGATCATCAGGGCGATGACCACGCTGGCCACGATCAGGCCACGGCCGACCGCGACCGGGCCGGCCAGCCAGGGCAGCACCTGGCCGAGCGTCTCGGCGATCGGGGTGGCGACATAGTCGGTGAAGAAGGGCACGAAGACGGCCACGCCCCAGAGGCCGTAGATCACGCTGGGGATGGCCGCCAGCAGCTCGACCATGAAGCCCAGGGGCTGCTTGACACGCAGCGGGCATAGCTCGGAGAGGAAGATGCCAATGGCGATGCCGGTGGGGCCGGCGAGCAGGAGGGCGATCAGCGAGGAGAGCAGCGTGCCGCGGATGGCGGGCCAGGCCCCAAAGGCGGCCGGGGACAGATCCGTCGCGATCGGGTTCCACTCGACGCCCCAGAGGAAGCTCCAGCCGTAGCGCGCGCGGGCCTCGGCGGAGCCTGTGTAGGTGACGACGCCGACGGCCACCACCAGGCCGACGATCACCAGGGCAAAGCCCAGGGTCAGCAGCCAGAAGATCACGTCGCCGTGTTGCGTCCGGCGCACCCAGCCACGCACGGTCGCGGCGCGCGGCTGGGCCTTGACATCAGACATGAGGGGTACTCCACACTAGTCTGGTCGGTTGTTGCGGTATGTGCGGCCCCAGCCCTCGCTCCCATCCCCGCTCCCGCAAGCGGGAGCGGGGAGAGCAGCCCGGTAGCGGTGCCTAGCTCGCTTGGACGCACACAGGTCGTTCCCCCTCCCGCTGTGCGGGAGAGGGGGTCAGGGGGTGAGGGCCTGGGGCGGCAATAGCGTTCAGTCTGATCCTGAAGCGCTAGCGCGCCTCGCCGGTGAAGACGGGCTGGCCGTCGACAGCGACCTTGCGCAGCTGCTCGATGGCCTTGACGCGCACGCCGCCCGGCAGCGGGGCGTAGCCGAGGCGGGTCGCTGCGCCGGTGCCCTCGGTCAGGCCCCAGTAGATGAAGTCGGTCAGGGCCTGAGCCTTGGTCAGGTCTTTGTAGGTGCTGGCGCGGACCAGGAGATAGGTGAAGCCGGCGACCGGGTAGGCCTGGGGGTTCGGCGAGTTGGTGAGCGAGACCACCAGGTTCGCTGGGATCGTAATCCCGTCCGCCGCGGCCGAGGTGCTCTCGAGCGACGGGGTGATGTAGTTGCCGGCGGCGTTCTTCACCTGGGGCACCGGCAGCTTGTTGGCCAGGGCGAAGACCAGCTCGACGTAGCCGATAGCGCCCTTGGTGTTCTTCACCGTGCTGGCGACACCGGCATTGCCGGGGGCGCCGACGCCGACCGGCCACTTCACACTGTTGCCCGCGCCGATCTTCGCCTTCCAGTCGGCGCTGATCTTCGACAGGTAGTCGGTCCAGATCGAGGTCGTGCCCGAGCCGTCCGAGCGATAGACGACTGTGATGCTGGTGCTCGGCAGGCTGACGCCGGGGTTGTCGGCGACAATGCGGGGGTCGTTCCACTTCCTGATCGCGCCGAGGTAGATGCCGGCCAGGGCCTCGGGCGAGAAGCGCAGGCTGGTGACGCCGGGCAGGTTGTAGGTCGGCACCACGGCGCCCATCACGGTGGGTACATGCAGCGCGTCAGGGGCCTCGGTCTGCACGCGGCTGGCCGAGAGCGCCGCGTCGCTGCCGCCGAAGTCGGTCAGGTAGCCGATGAAGTCTTTCTGGCCCTGGCCCGAGCCCACGCCCTGGTAGCTGATGGCGACGGTCGGGTTGACCTTCTTGTAGGCCTCGATCCAGGCGGCGTAGAGCGGGGCCGGGAAGGTGGCGCCCGAGCCCTTCAGGCTGGCGGTCACCGGGCGGGGCGTCCAGCCCTGGGCCTGGGCAGGCGCGGCGACGACCGCGAGCAGCGATACGAGCATGACCAGGATGGCGGACGCGCGGAACAGGTTCGAACGGAGCATGGTTCGAGTCCCCTTACTGTCGGTGTGCGAACACGGCGAACTGGGTTGGTGCCCACGGGAGGCTGAGCTATCGTAGCCGGGGAGCGTTAACGCCGTATGGCGTCACGGTTAAGCTCGTGTTAAGTGTGGGTAAACTATTCGGAGGAGGCAAGCCCCAGATCCGTACACAGCACACGGCTCAGGCCACGGGCAGCGTGAAGCTGAAGGTGCTCCCGCGGCCTTCGGCGCTGTCGGCCCAGAGCCGGCCGCTATGCCCCTCGACCAGGTGCTTGGCGATCGCCAGGCCCAGCCCGGTGCCGCCGACATGGCGGGTGCGCGCACGATCCACTTTGTAGAAGCGCTCGAAGATCCGCGGGAGATCCTGGGACGGGATGCCGATACCGGTATCACTGACGCTGACCTGGATCCAATCCCCATCCCCAGGCTGGTCGCACGCCGGCCCGCCCGCGGGTGATTCACATGTGACGAGAGCCGCGCGCACGACGACGGCCCCGCCCTCCAGGGTGAACTTCACCGCGTTGTGCAGCAGATTGAGCAGCACCTGCCCGATGCGATCGGCGTCGATCAGGGCCAGGTGCTGCTCTGCGTGGATCTCAGCCAAAATGCTAATCTGCTTGCGCTCGGCCTGGGGCCGGATCCGCTCGATGGCGCGCTCGACCACCGGCAAGAGCGGGGTGGGCGAGAGCTTGAGGGTCACGCGGCCCGACTCGATCTGGGCGAGCTCGTGCAGCTCGTCGACCAGCTGGGTGACGGCGTCGATCTCCTGGGCCATCTGGCCGAGCATCCGGTGGGTGATGGCGGGGGGCGGCTCGGACTGCACCGTCTCGACCAGCAATCTGAGCGAGGCAAGCGGGGTGCGCAGCTCGTGCGAGACGTTGGCCACCAGATCGCGGCGCGCGCGCTCGAGCATGCTGATCTGCGTGACGTCGTGGATGAGCAGCAGGGCGCCACTAACCTGTCCGCCAGGGCTCAGAGGGGTGCAGCGCAGGCGCAGAGTCCGCCCGCTGGCGATCGGCTTCAGCGCAAGCTCCCGGGGCTCGCCATCGCCCAGGGACTCGGCGACCAGAGCATCGGCCTGGTGATCGCGGAGCATAGCGATCAGGCCTTGGCCAAGCGGGCGAGGGCCAACCTCCAGCAACGTCTCCACCTGATGGTTCAGGAAGCGGACCCGGCGGGCGAGGTCCACCACGACGACGCCCGCGTCAATGCCGTCGGCGGCGGCGAGAAAGACCGGCTGCTGGAGCGCCTCCAGCTGGTCGGGTGCGGGTGCTGGTGGCGGTACGGTTCGGATGACGACCGGCTGGCGCCTGGCCCAGAGCCACGCGCAGAGCCCCAGGCTCACGGCCAGGGCGAGGAGCAGCGTGAGGTCGAGGGCGGTCAAGGCTGCTCCTCGGGGGCCTCGAAGCGGTAGCCGACGCCGCGGACGGTCTGGATGTAGCGGGGGCGGGCCGGGTCGAGCTCGATCTTCTCGCGCAGCCAGCGGATATGCACATCGACCGTGCGGCTGTCGCCGGCGAAGTCGGTGCCCCAGACCCGCTCGAGCAGCAGGTCGCGTGAGAGCACGATGCCCTGATTGCGGATCAGGCAGGTGAGCAGGTCAAACTCCTTCTGGGGGAGGGTCAGCTCGCTACTTTCGCGCCAGGCCCGACGGCTGCTGGTATCAATCTTGAGGGCGCCGGCCGCAAGCACCTCGCGGTCGACCTGGCGCGGCTGGCGCTCGCTGCGCCGCAGAATGGCGCGCACGCGGGCCAGGAACTCGCCGAGGCTGAAGGGCTTGCCGATGTAGTCATCCGCGCCGAGCTCGAGGCCGGCGATGCGGTCCACCTCATCATAGCGCGCGGTGAGCATCATGATCGGGATGTCGCTCTCCTGACGGAGGATGCGGCAGATCGAGAAGCCGTCGAGGCGCGGGAGCATGATATCGAGCACGATCAGGTTGGGCTGCTCGCGGCGCGCGAGCTCGAGGCCCACGACCCCATCGTCGGCGATCAGGACGGCATAGCCCTCACGCTCCAGGTTGTAGCGCAGGGTCTCGGCGAAGGTGCGTTCGTCTTCTATGAGCAGGATGGTGGGCATAGCGCACTCTAGCACACGCGCGTAAACGACCTATGATCGGCGTGTTAAGGCCGGATTAAGCGCAATAGGGAGGATGGAAGGCTTTGCCCTCCACCCTCCCCAAACGTTAAAGCAGCTGCTCGCACGACGAAGCCCTGGCTTAGCTCCCGATGACGCGGCTGTCGAAGGCCTGGATGGTGATCACGCTCGGGCGGGGCAGGCCGGCGCGGTCAGGCCAGGTGCTGAACGGCTTCTCGACGGTGCCGCTCTCGCCCGGGTGCTGGACCGCGACAAAGACGGTGCGGTTGTCGGGCGTGAGCTCGGGGCCGCAGACCTCGGAACCGGCGACGCTGGAGTAGAACTGCTGGACGTGGCCACGCTCGGCGCCCGCGACCGGCACGACGAAGAGGCCGTCGTTGTACTTGATCGCGCTGGGCGCGCCGTCGGTGGCGATCCAGAGGTTGCCCGCGTTGTCGAAGCAGACGTTGTCGGGGCAGGCGATCGGGCTGACCTTGCTCTTGTCGTAGCCCCCGAAGTAGGTGCTCTCGTCAGTGGGCAGGCCGCAGAGCAGCAGGATCTCCCACTTGAAGGTCGTGGCGGTGTGGTCGTTGTTGGTCTCGGTCAGCTCGATGATATGGCCAGAAGTGTTGTTGGCCCGCGGGTTAACCTTATCGACCCCGGGCTGGCCCTCGGCGCCGCGGCGGTTGTTGTTGGTGAGCGCAATGTAGACCTTCTGGTTCACCGGGTTCGTCTCGACGTCCTCAGGGCGGTCCATCTTGGTGGCGCCCAGGAGGTCGGCGGCCTTGCGGGTGTTGATCAGCACGTCGGCCTGCGAGCTGAAGCCGTTCTCGGCGGTCAGCGGGCCCTGGCCGAAGACGACCGGCAGCCAGCCGCCCGTGCCGTCGTCATTGAACTTCGCCACGTAGAGCGTGCCCTCGTCGAGGAGGCCGATGTTGGCCTTGCGGTCCTTGGCGTTGTAGGTGCCCTTCGTGACAAACTTGTAGACATACTCGAAGCGCTCGTCGTCACCGCTGTAGGCCACGACCTTGCCGTTCTTCGCGATGGTGATCGTGGCGGCCTCGTGGCGGAAACGGCCAAGGGCGGTGCGCTTGACCGGGACGAAGGTCGGGTCGTAGGGGTCTACCTCAACCACCCAGCCGAAGCGGAAGGCCTCGTTGGGCTCCTGGGCCACGTCGAAGCGCTTGTGGTACTTCTCCCACAGGGTTAGCGTCGCCTCGGCGGGGACGCCGTAGCGCTTGTGGTTGACGGCGCGGGGGTCGCTCTTGTCAAGCTTGCCGGCGTTGCCGAAGTACTGGTGCCAGTTCTCCTCGGCGGTGAGCACAGTGCCCCAGGGGGTCTTGCCGCCAGAGCAGTTATTGAGCGTGCCGTGCACGGTGGTGCCCGTGGGGTCTTCGCTGGTCTTCAGCCACTCGTGGCCGGCCACCGGGCCGCTGATGTGCATTGTCGTCTCGCCGGTGAGGCGGCGGTTGTACTGCGAGCCCTGCACATAGCTCCAGGTGCCTTCGGGGGCGCGCACGATCTCGACCACCGAGGCGCCGTGGGCCGCGATCTGGACATCCACCTGGTTCTGCGACGGGTTCTTGGCGTCGAAGGAGGGGAACATCAGCTCGGGGTTTGTGTACTCGTGGTTGACGAACAGCAGGCCGCGGTTCGAGGCGCCCGAGCCGTAGGGGAAGGGCAGGAAGCCGACGAAGTCGCAGTTATAGCCGAACTGCTCGGCCTGTGCGGCGGGGGTCTGCTCCCAGAGGTTGTGGGTCGGGGCAGTGGCTGTCAGGGGCTCGCCCCAGCGGATGAGAGTGCGGGCGTAGTAGCCCTCGGGGACCACCACGTCATCGAACTTGGGGTCTGTCGGGGTGACCGCGGTGAAGCGCAGCGCCGAAGCCTTCTGGGCCGCGGCCGTGCCGGCACCCAGACCCACTGCGCCCGTGAGCGCAGCCGAGGCAGTGACCGCGGCGCCCTTCAGCATGTCGCGGCGGCTCAGCCGGCGAGCCAGAATCTGCTCGAAGCCATCGCCGAGGCCCGCTGCCGAACGTGCTCCACACTGCTCATTTTCGTCGTGACTGCCCATGATACAAGTCTCCTTCTCCTATGAAATCTGCGATGTACGGGACAGCCGGCAGCCAGCGAGAGCCCTCGCTCGAGGAACCTAATCTCGCGCCGGGGCGAACAAGCCTCAAGGCTGCCTGAGTGTTCTGCCGGTACACTGAGCTGCTGGATCATACGCTGTCATCGTAAAGGCACCTTTATTCTGCTGTTAATAGCATGTTAAGGTTTAGGGGTGCTCATGTCCGACGCGTGGCACGTCGTGCAGGGCAGCGCTGGGTCCGGCTCGTGGTATTCGACGCTATGCATGCTGTGGCAGGTCGGGCAGCCGATGCGGGAGGGCGCACCACGGTGGCACTCGTTGCATGTGGGGTTGAGCGGGTGCGGCATCTTGACCTGGAGCGGGTGTATGTCGTGGCAAGTGACGCACGGGGCATAGCGAGCCAGCTCCGGGTCATCCGGTGCGCTGGGGAGGGTCTCGGTGGGTGCGGTCGTCGGGGTTGCAGCTGCCGGCGGTGGGGGTGCCGGTGACGGGGTTGGCGCCGGGGCCGGCGCCGGGGTCTCGCTCGGAAGCGGCGGGTTGGTGCTGGTGGGCCCAGGAGTGTCGGACGCGGTGACGACGCTTGCTGAGGCCGTCGGGGTCGCACTCGCGGCCACCGTCGCGCTTGCCGAGGCCGTCGGGGTCGCACTCGCGGCCGCCGTGACGGTCGCCGAGGGCGCCGGGCTCGGGCTGGCCACCGCCGTGACGGTCGCCGAGGGCCCTGGACTCGGGCTGAACAGCGTCGCTACGCCGAGCGTCGGGCTGAGCGCCAACGTGGCCGTTACGCCGGATGAGGGCCTGGAGCCGGGTGGCGTGGGCGAAGGCTGTCCACCAGGCGCCGCACCGCCAGCAGCGTCAGCGGCGTGCGGCGGCTCGTCGAGGGTCATCAGGTAGGCGACCAGCTGCTCAACCTGGCGCTCGCTCAGCACCTCGGCGAAGTCGCGCCCGACGACGGCTCTGGCGATGCCCGGTGCGTAGCCCGGCACCGTGTACTCGTCGTGGACCTGGATCGAGCGCCGGATATACTCGGGCGCCGTGAGGCCCGGGATGCGCTCGGCGCCCCGCGTCGCGATGCCCGCGAGGTTCGGCCCGACCCCGACCGGGGCGGCCGGGTCGGTGAAGTGGCAGGTTCGGCAGGCGACGAAGCCTTCAATGGGCACCTGGCCCTGGAAGATCGCCAGGCCCTGCTCTGGCCGGACGGTGGCGACAGCCGTGGCTGATGCCGGCGAAGGGGGCGACGGGGATGCGGCCGATGAAGACATCGCGGAAGATGGCTGAGCCGCACATGCGGTCAGGAGGCAGCAACCGAGGATGGCGTACAGGGCGGGCACGATGGCACACCGCAGGGGGACAATGCACATGCTCAGCTCCGGGGGGGCAACCAATAGGCGCAGGGCGTAGCCCTCCTCACCCGAGGGCTACGCTCCTCATCGTACGGAGCGCCTGTTAACCCCGGTTTAAGCGCGGGTAAAGCCGAGGCTAACGGACGGGAAAGACATGCCCACAGTTGATGGCCCCGCCGTCCCATCACACCCGCTTAACCTGGGCTTAACCGTGGCATCAACCCCCGTTCACACACGCGTGGTAGAGTGCGGCTCCATTATGCGAGCCATACGCTCTGGAGCCGTGCCGCTCAACGCTGATGCTGCGGCCCTCGCCCGCTGACGGGCAAGGCTGCCGCCTGATGCGCCGCTCAAGCTACCTGATAAGGAGACGACCGTGACCCACGCCGATCACGAGACGACCACCCCGGCATCCCCGCTCTCGCGTCGCGCCTTTCTCCGCCTGAGCGCCACCTTCGGCGCCGGCGCGGTGCTGGCCGCCTGTGGCGCCGCCCAGAGCGCCACCGTGCCGACGACCGCCGCAACGACCGGCGCGACCACGACCACGGCCGCC